>CAZSTM010000012.1:0-20490 GCA_964609635.1 uncultured Gemmatimonadales bacterium | reverse complement strand
CGGGGTTAGTGATAACCCAGTTCTTTCAATGGCGAAAGACAGAGCTCCTGCTGAAACAGCAGGAACAGCTGGCTGAGCAGGTGGGGACCATTCACCACCTGGAAACCCTGTATGAGGAATACCGGCCCTTACGCATTATACCCACCGAGAAAAGACCCGAGCTTTATCCGGCGGTGAGCACCTTTCGCCCGGGACTGGATACTCTCGGGGTTTTCCAGCGCCGCCTTCGCCGTGATATCAGCCGGTGGATCGACCTCGATAAGGAGCTCCTGGAGCGCAAGGCAAATCTGCTCAGCCTGGGCAAGGAGAATCTGGACTCGCTCGGAGTTGTGCGAGAAAAAGCAGAACTTAGTTTCGAGGGCTGTAAACTCTGGTCGCTGCATGGTTACCTGCTTTATCCGAACCAGGCCCGGGGTACTCTGCCCGGGGTCCTCTGCCTCAACGGCCACAGAGGCACCGCCGAGGCGGTAGCCGGGATAAAAGAGGACTATAATCACGGCTACGGGCTCGCTCTGGCCGCAGCGGGATTCAAGGTGCTCACTTTTGACTGGTGTTTCGAAGGCGAAAGCCGGCTGGTGGACAGCCACGGAAAAGTGTATCACGGGCACGAGAGCATATTCGACTACATCTCGGAAACCGGCCGGACCGGACTTGCTCTCTACATGGAGAATGCCTTTTGCGCACTTAAGGCGCTAAAAGCCGACCCTGCGGTAGACCCCCTGCGGGTGGGGGTTACCGGTATCAGCCGGGGTGGAGAGCTTACCACCTATTTCGCCGCTCTTTTTACTCCTGAGATAGCCGCTTATTACGCTTCCGGGGCCGGTTTTCCCTTTGTCTACCGGAGGTTTGGTGGGGGATGTGAATGCACTTACGTGGAGAGTATTTTCGATCACTATGAGTTCAGCGACCTGCTGGTGGCCTCCGCCCCCCTGCCGTGTGGTTTGCAGCTTGGAGTGCGTGATGAAATTCTGGGGTACTGGGACAACATCGAAAATCTTCTCGAGGTGGCCCGACCGCTCTATGCCGAACTGGGAGCGCCCCGGAAATTCGAGCTGGACATCCACGCCTCCAGGCACGAGTACCTTGTCGATCAGGCAGAGGCTTTCCTTAAAAAGCACCTGACGCCCTGAGGGATGAGCGGGCTGGCAGCCTTTTTGCATGAGCACTATCGGGGGGTGAACCGCGAGGCCGGAGAAAAGCAAAAAGGATGCCAGCCCGCTCCGTTTCGATTAGGCAAAACTTATTAATAAAAAATGCCGGCTGTCAAAAAAACTAACCACCCTCAGTGGTGATATATCAAGCTTCTTTCACCGCTCAAGGCTCGACCAGCTCCACCACCTCCCCCGGCTTTACTCCTGCCGCAGTCAATTCCTTTCCGGTGGCGGGCATAATGGCAACGACATCGTAGGGACCGTCTCCGGGCAGGCCGAAGTGCTGCTCCAGCGGGTTTCCGGGAAAGGTTCCGTTTCCGGCGGTAACCTCCCTGAACCCGACCAGCTTACTTTTATCCCTGGAGCCGGCCGGATAAAGATACACTTTCGCCCCCACTGCCGAGCGCCCGGGCCCGCGTCCGGCAACCCGCACCTTGAGGTATCCTCCCCCCGGAGTATCATTACGGTACAGCTTCCACCAGCCGGGGCTAGCCGCCCTGATTCTCCGCCAGTTGCCCACCGTCAGGTCCAGGTCGCCGTCGCCGTCGAGGTCTCCCAGGCTGGCTCCGTGGCCGTAGTAAACATCGCAGCCTGAGGCTTCGGCCACTTCGCGGAAAGTCAGGTCGGCGTTGTTGAGGTAGAGCTGGGCTTCACCCATGGAGTTGGAGATATAGATATCCAGCCACCCGTCGCCGTTCACATCTCCCATGGTAACACCCCTGGTGGAGCGATCCGAGTCAACTCCTGCTCTGGCTGCAATGTCGGTAAAAGTGCCGCTGCCGTTATTCAGGTAGAGCATGTTTTCCGAGAAGCCGGTGTAATCCACCCCGCCGCTGTTGCCCAGGTAAAGGTCCGGGTCCCCGTCATTGTCGATGTCACCCCAGAAGCAGCTGACACAGAATCCGGCACTTCTGAGGCCCAGCTCTTCGGTTACGTCGGTGAAGGTGCCGTCGCCGTTATTGCGGTAGAAAAGCCTGCTCACAGGATTTTCCGTGGAGTTAAGGTTTCCGACAAACAAATCCGGGTCGCCGTCCAGGTCCCAGTCGCTAAAGCTGCAGCAGTAGCCGTTGCCGGTATCGGCCACCCCCGCCCGGGGAGCCACATCCGTAAAGGTGCCGTCCCGGTTGTTGCGGTACAGGCTGTTGGCGCAATCGGGCCCGGAGAAATATCCGCCCTCGGCCACGAAAATGTCGAGGTCGCCGTCAAGGTCGTAATCGGCCATGGTAACACCGGCCGAATAGTTGAGACGGTTTCCGGCAAGGCCCAGAGAGTCCGCTTTATCTATGAATACACTTTCATCGTTGATATAGTAGAAAGAGTTGGGTTGGTGAGCGTTCCCGCGGCGTAAGGATGCCATCTCGGGGTTGTTGGTGACAAACAGCTCCAGGTAGTTGTCCCCGTCGAGGTCCACGAATACGGCTGCGTGGCTGTCAAACGAGTTGCCCGCGCCGCTGGAGGCGCTGATGTCGGTAAACTGCATACCGCCCTCGTTGCGCAGCAGGCGGTTCGGCGCGTAAACCAGGGCCTGCAAGACATCCAAGTCGCCGTCCCTGTCCACATCGGCCATGGCGATGCACTTGCCGTGCCCGGAAAATTCAAACCCCGAACCTTCGGTAACATCGGTAAAGAGCACCCCGGCAAAAGAGAGCTTTTGTTTTGGTGGAGACTGCGAACAGGCAGTAGTACTTAAAGTTATATACAGGGCGGCAGACAACAGTATGCGTATGAAACAGAGGCTCTTCATAGCCACCTCACTGAACAGGTTGCGAACCTTTTGCGGAAAGCGACTTGATTGACACGGGAAGTCTGGTCGGCTAAATTCCCGATAAAAGCGAATCCAACAGCCGCCGATAGTAAAACGGCCGCGAGAGTTCGGTGCTTCATGGTCATGAATATAATATCCTTCAAACATCAGGCTGTCAACTCCAGGCGGAGGGTAACCTCATGAACAGAAGTGAATTGCGAACCATGGTCTCATTTTTCCTTCTGATTTGTGTCTCCTCTACCCTCGGATTCGGCTCCGAATGGAAAAACATCCGTGTCTTTACAGTAACCGAAACCGACTCCATGGCCCGGGAGAACCAGCCGGTTACTCTTTCGCTGTCTTCCCGGAGAACTGATGCTGAAACTCTTGTAACCGGAGTTTTTCTTTTCGAGGGCGAGCCGCTCCCCGGCAGGGAAGTACCCTGCCAGGTGCATGATGTCAGGCAAACCGGGGAAGGCACCGCTTTTCAGGTCACTTTCCTGTCCCGGCTCGCTCCCGGTGAATGCAAAAGATTCACCCTTGCCTGGGATGGAAAGAAAAAGAAGTCGCTGAATGAGGCGACCGCTGCCGACTGGGTAACCGGCAGTGGCCTTGAACTTACCGTGGAGAACGATTTCTATCGGCTTACCACCAGTGCCGAGACCGGCGGAGCGGTGCAGGAGTTGGTCAACAAGACAGGCTCCGGCAAGATGCTCCAGGCCCACCTGGGGCCGCTGGACTGGAGCCCGAGCGTGGCCGCCCCCCGTCACCCCGATTCCACCCGCGGCCTTTTCTGGATGGGCGCCCACTACTGCCGTTGGTTCACTCCCCCGGAGTTCACCGTGGAGGCCGGCCCCATTTTCATCCAGATCACGCGCAGCGGCTACCTGCCGGTGCAGTTCGAAAAAAAAGAAGATGCTCACCCGGTTCCCCACCTTGACAACAAGCTGCAGGTTACCCTGACCTACCGCTTCTACCGCGACCTGCCGTATTTTATCTGCGAGCGTCTGCTGGCGATCGATGAAGATTTCCCGCTCTGGCTGCTGCGCCACAACCAATGGGTGTTCAAAAAAGGCCTGTTCACCCATGCTTTCTACAAGAACCACTCGCCGGACATTAATCGCGAACTCGACGACGACGAGATCGGTTTTATGAGCTTCGAGGTGGACGAACAGATCATCCCCGACCACCACAGCCTGGGGGCCGTGGTACCGGAGAACATCCCCTGGCTGGCTTTTGCCAATGTCCACGACGGGGACGGGTTCGCCGACCTCCGCCTGGAGTTCAGAGCCTGGAACGCTCTCGATCCGGGCCGGGCTCCGGTGTTCTACCACCCCCGCACCTACCTGCCGAACCACCAGGGAGTAAACTACTGGTTCAAGTCGATCAGCTACGTGTACACTTACCGGGGCGAAAAGGGCCCCGGATTCAAGGTGATCATCCCCGCAGGCAGCCGTTACTACGAGCGCCAGGCCAATCTGGTTTACCGCTACCTCCATCCGGCGGAGGATGCCATACGCAAGTATGATACCTGGGACCAGTCCTGGATGGGCAAGCTGGCCCTGCACCCCAACCAGTATCACGAGGGCCGCAAAGCGATCTTCCCGGTGGAAAAATATTACTGGCTGCTCACTCATCCGCCTCGCGTGGACATTATTGCGGAATAAGCGACCCGGGGGGAACAATTTATTATTCCCACAACAGGCCGGTATAAGTCTTGAGCCGCTGCAGGACTCAGACGTCCGCCGACCTTCGTTCAAGGGTATCGTATTCAGTTCCGTAAGGGAAGAATGTTGCAGGTCTCACCGAGCCGAGGGCGGACTTTCCGGAACGGCTCAAGTGAGGTCTTTTAAAGTCAATTTTTTGAAACAATCTTATAACGTATGCCATCTAATAAATAAGGGAATAGAACCCTGTATCCCACGCCGAATTACCTTTCAAAAGATATAATTCCAGCCGTTTATTGAATAATCCTAGTACGGGAGATAAAATGAAGTTCCTAAAAGCCGGGGAAATTGCAATCGATCAGAGAAAAACGTTTATCACAGTATTGTTTCTTCTGCTTTTTGGAACATCGCTTTGTGCAGCAACCACCGGGGAATACGTCCGCGTTCCGTTTAACGTATCTCTGGTGCATAAAATAAGTATCGGCAATGCCCTTGCCTCAGGCACCGGGAAAAAGGTTATCAACAGCGGTTTCGCTTTGAACCTGCTGACCGGCAGGGCGGCAAAACTGCGCGGTGTCGATCTCAGCGGTATCTGGGGCGAGTACACCGAGGATATCAGGGGGGTACAGCTTTCCGGTATTTTCACGACTGTCCGCGGTGATGCGGAAGCGGGCCAGCTCGCCGGGATCTTGAATGTCGTGGGTGGAAAGATTTCCGGGGTTCAGGGAGCAGGTATCTTCAATGCCGTCGGTGACCAGGTTACCGGTGTTCAGGGAGCGGGCATCTTCAATGCCGTCGGCGGCCAGGTTACCGGTGTTCAGGGAGCGGGCATCTTCAATGCCGTCGGTGGCCAGGTTACCGGGATTCAGGGCGCGAGCATCTTTAATGGAGTCGGTGGCCATGTTACCGGAATCCAAGGGACGAACATCTTGAATATCGTCGGCGACCGTGTTACCGGAATACAAGGGGCGGGCATCCTCAATATAGTCGGCGACCAGGTTACCGGAATACAGGGGGCCGGCATCCTTAATATCACAGGGGGAAGTTTCTCGGGTATGCAGGGCGCGGGCATCCTTAATATCACGGGAAAAAGTTTCTCGGGCGTCCAGGGCGCGGGTATCCTGAATATCGTGGGAGAAAGTTTCTCAGGCCTTCAGGCAGCCGGTATCATGAATGTCGCTTTCAAGGTAAAGACCGGTGCACAGGTAGGTCTCGTTAATGTATCTTATGAAAATGACGGGGTGCCGATAGGGCCTGTTTCCTATGTGAAAACCATCGGCTTCGGCTACGAGTTTTGGGGTGATGAAGCGCGCTTCATCCGGTTCGGTCTGCGCTCGGGAACGGAGCGTTTCTACAATGTTCTTTCTGTGGGAGTGCGACCGGGAGATATCTTCCGCTGGTCCGTGGGATGGAGATTCGGCGGTCATCTAAAGGTTACGGAAAAGGCCTCGCTCGAAATCGGCGGTATGGCCTCGCACATCAATGAAGACGAACTTTGGACAAACCAGACCAATCTGCTGAACAAACTACAAGTTCTAGGTGTTTTTGAAACATCCAGCGGAATGAAGGTTTTTGCCGGACCGACCTTGAATGTCTGGGTCTCGAAAGTTAACGATGGTTCCCGGATTGCACCATGGTCCGTTTACCATAAAAAATCAGGCTGCACCTGGGTCAGGATCTGGCCCGGAATAACCGCGGGGGTAAGATTCTGATGATATACCGGCCGGCCCGGGAGAGCTCTCTTTTTTAAGTTTCGGGATCGACGTAAATCAGGCGAACATCGGTGGCCGCCCTGACAGTAGCTGAGCGAGGCCGGGAAGGCTAAAAGCAGGGAATGATTTCTTACAAGTGAAAGTCAAAATAAGCGGGAGGGATATAATAATTTATATATTTTATGCCTGATTTTCGTATTTCATGCCTGGAACAATCCGTCTGGAGTATTTTATATTATATACTTGACAGCGGATTAAAAAAGCACTGCGGCTCCGCCTGCGGGCCTCAATGTCAGCAGCGGCGAGGATTCCCTTTCCCGGTATCGCTGTTCGGCTTCCGGGTAAGACTTGATCGCATCCTGGTAATAGCGCCTTTCGACCTCGGCCAGGAATTTCTCCAGTTTTTCATCGGCCACCAGGTGCACCGTACAGCCGCCGAACCCCGCTCCGGTAAGCCGGCTTCCTGTCGAACCGGCCTCGCGGGCGATGGCGAACAGGTCGTCCAGGGCGGGATGGCTGATTTCATAATCATCCCGGCAGCTACGGTGCGATTGTCTCATCAATTTGCCGAACCACCGGGCTTCCCCGGACTCCAGGGCCTTGACCGAATCCTCCACCCGGCCCGCCTCGGTTACCACGTGACGGGCCCGGGCCAGTACCTTGAATCCCTGCGGCGGCGTGGGAATGTGTTCGCCCGACTTGGTGGTGCAGAAAAACTCGTTGACCTTATCCAGACTCAGGCCCAGGTATTCGGCCAGCTCTCTTTCGTTATAGCCGTGCCAGTTTATATTCTCCTTGAGCGCTTCCTGTATTTTCTGTCTGCCCAAAAGGTAGTAGATATCTCCCAGCCTCTCGATATTTTTTTCCTTAAGGCCCAGTTTTTCAGCCAGCATGGCGGCAGCCATCCGGCAGACCGCAGGCCGCAGGTTGTACTGCATTCTGGTGTTCTGGGTCTTGGCGGCGACGACCTGGGAATTGGCCACCACCACGGTGTAGCCCGGGGGCAGGGTAACGGGTGTTACCCGCAGGGGGAAGAAGTCGATTTTCAAAGCCTTGCCTTTCTCGCCCAGGATCGAGACGGCGTGATCCATTCCGCCGCCCTGGGTGCCCACGTACCATTCGGCTCGGGCCATGCGCTCCGCCAGGGCGATCGGTTTCATCTTGCGGCCGGAGACCTCGAGCAGAGCCATGGCGGCGGCCACCACCAGGGTCGAGCTGCTGGAAAGGCCCGCGCCCACCGGCACGGTTCCATAGAAACAGGCGTCGAAACCGCGCAGCCCCTCGGGCGAGCCGAACTCATCCACGATACCCTGCACTCCGGCCTTGATATAATTGCCCCAGTCCCCGGTCTCATAGCGGGGAATCTTGGAGTCGATCTCGAAACTCCGGTCCGGAAAATCAGGGTTTACCACCTTGACCTGGAGGTCTTCCCGTGGTGAGACGGCCACCAGCATATCATAGTCGATAGCCATCGGCATCACCGGAAGCCCGTTGTAGTCGGTGTGCTCCCCGATCAGGTTGACCCTTCCCGGAGCGCGCAGAACGATAATCCGGTCGCGGCCCGGGAAACGGTCGGCGAACGTCTCGAGCAGCTTCACCAGGCGCTCGCCTACCTCGATATTATAGACGCTGTCCAGGACTGCCGGGATTTTCGAGTCCCTGTTCTTTATCCCGGTCAAGAGTTTTTCGAGTTCTATCATTCTGTTATCCTGTCTAAGAATCCGCAGGCTCTTCGGATTCAGGCGGAGCCATGCGTTGGATTTTGGGTTTGGAATCGGTGGTGAGAATCACCCGGTCATAGACGCAGCCGGGTCTTAAGCGGCGGAAATTGACCGGCTTGCAGTCGTCGTAACGTTTATCCTCGATGGTAACCCGGAAAGGCCCCTCGATATTGAACTCTATGCTGTCGATCATCTGTACGTCGTGCAGGGTTATCTCGGTGCTTTCCCCGGCCATGGGTGTCATGGCTCCGAGCTTGCCCCAGCCGATATCATCCTCGCCCTGATCTATTCTGACCATTGGTGATTGCATTTGAGATGCTCCTTGCTTTTTTATTTCCGGCGGATTCGGTCGATTTCCCGGTAGGCTATGTCGCGCCTGAAATACATCTGTTCAAAGGAGATTTTTTCGATCCCGGAGTAGGCTTCCCCGGCCGCCAGCTCTACATTCTCACCCAAGCCGGTCACCCCCAGCACTCTTCCTCCGTTGGTGACCACCTGTCCGTCCCGGCTGCAGGTGCCGGCGTGAAAGATCACCAGGTCCCTTCGCTGCGAAATTTCCGGTCCGAAATGGATGGGCTTGCCCTTTTCATAACTGTCCGGATAGCCTCCAGAGGCCAGGACCACGCAGACAGCCGCCTTACCCGGTTTAGTACCTGCTTTCATTCCCTCCAGCGAGCCGGTGGAGGAGGCCTGAAGCAGAGACACCAGGTCGCCCTCGAGCAGCGGCAGCACCACCTGGGATTCGGGGTCCCCGAAGCGGCAGTTGAACTCCACCACTTTAGGCCCTTCTGTGGTGAGCATCAATCCCGCGTAAAGGCAGCCGCGGTACGGACAACCCTGAGCGGCCAGGGCGGCGACCACCGGCGCCATTATGTCCGAGGTCACCTGCCCGATCAACTCCTCGGTGGCCACGCCTACCGGAGCGTAGGCGCCCATGCCCCCGGTATTGGGACCCGTATCGCCCTCGCCCGCCGCTTTATGATCCTGGCTCGGCACCAGGGTCAGGATGTTCTCGCCGTCCACCAGGGTCAGCACCGAAAGCTCCTCTCCCTCCATCAGCTCCTCGACCACCACGGTCTCGCCCGCCACGCCGAAAGCCCGCTGCTGCATCAGCAGGCGAAGAGCCTCACCGGCTTCCTGCTTCGAGCGGCAGACTATCGACCCTTTACCCGCGGCCAGCCCATCCGCCTTGACAACGCAGCCCTCGGGGCCGGCATCCACATAGTCCAGTGCCTCGGCCAGGTCGGTAAAAATCCCGAACCCGGCCGTGGGAACCCCGGCTTTTCTCATCAGTTCCTTGGCGAACGCCTTGCTGGTCTCTATACGCGCAGCCGCGGCAGTCGGGCCGAACGCGGCCAGTCCCCGCTCCATCAGCCGATCCACCAAACCGTCGGCCAGCGGAACCTCGGGACCGACCACGGTGAGGTCCACCTGGTGCTCTGCGGCGGCTTTCACCACGGCCGGAATATCCGTGGGCGAGACATCGATACTTTCAGCCAGGGCCTCGGTGCCGGGAGTTCCACGGGTAATCAGGAAGTCGATGTCCGGCCTGTCCGCAGCCATTCGCCAGAGCAGGGCGTGTTCGCGCCCACCGTTTCCTACAACAAGTATTTTCATCTAGATACTTCCATATTCAGATTTATATGATAATATAAGTGGCAAATGTACTAATGCAGGGGCACAGCATGCTGTTCCCCTACAGGTGGTAAATCCTCCGTGCCTGCTCTGTGTCGTGTTGCGCATAAAGCCGCGCAAGTCTGCGGCTGCCACTTTATTTTCATAAGAGTCACCCGATCATCATCCGGTATTTTCATCGATCCAGTCAAGGTACGGCTTGTGTCCTGCGACCACGGGTACGGCAATAACTTCCGGAACTTCATAGCTGTGGAGCTGGAGAACCCTTTCTTTTAGAGCCTCGAAAAGCTCGGCCCGGGTTTTCAGCACCAGCAGGGCTTCGGCCTCATCCTGGAGTTTTCCCTCCCAGCGATAGATAGACCTTATCGAGCCGATCACATTACCGCAAGCCGCAAGATGCTCCTCCACCAGTGTTCTCGCCAGCCCGGCCGCGGCTTCGGCATTCGCCGCGGTGACATACACCACAATATGGCCTTGAGCCGCAGTGCCGGTCATGGCTCCTCCTGCTGATTAAGGCTTGAAAAAACACTGCGCCGACGCAAGCAAAAAGCTAACACGATCCATTTAACATTGCAAGGAAGGCGGAGCGGATTTTTACGTTACCGGTAATAAAGAAACTCCTGGAAATTGACTATCCCCGCAGCAGAGCTACGGAGTATTAAGACAATTTCCTGGCACTTCGTGCCACCGGAATTTCTAAATACAAAAATAAAATACGGTAACCCCGGAGCAAGCTCCGAGGAATTCTTTTCGATTAAATTGACCCAGGAAAAACCTAAAATATCAACTTTTTCAACCGGCCGCTTCGAGCGGCTCGAGATCGAGTTTCTCTCCCAGCTTCTGCCGCCAGAAAAGCTCGTAGGGGTCGATCCAGTCGATCTCGCTCCCGGCGCGGCGCAGGCGGATGATATGGCTTACCACCTGGATTGTTTTGTACACGCTGTCGAGAGCGCCGTCCAGCTCGACAGTACCGTGGCCGGGCAGCAGAACTTCGCTGTTTTTGGCATGGGGATGTTCATACAGTTTCCAGAGGCTCGCCAGGTACTGGTCCCAGTCGCAGTAGTCCGCGCCCATCCAGGCGTGACGGCCGAAGTGCAGGACTATGTCCTCCGAGATAAGCACGTGGTTGTTCTTCCAGTCCAGGGTGAAACAAGCGGCTCCCGGAGTGTGGCCCGGCGTGTGGATGGCTGTCATCTCCAGCTTGCCGAAAGCCAGCTTGTCCCCATCGGCAAAAACCTGCGGCCGCTCCACCGGTCTGGCTATGGCGGCGCTCGCCAGTTCCTTTCGGCCCCTGACCACCTCCGCATCATCCTGATGAATGAACACCAGGGAACCGCGATCCGCATACGCCCCGGCGCTTTCGATGTGATCGAAGTGCATATGGGTCAGCAGCACCCATTTCACCTGGTCCAGGCGGTAACCGAGCTGACGGATCTGGGTTTCGATCATCGGCCGGAACCTCTCATAGCTCGGGTCGATCAGCAGAAGCCCTTCGCCGGTGTCCCAGAGGTATATGCACTGGTGGTAGTCTTCCGGACCCAGCAGGTAGAGGCCTTCCAGAATCCTCATCGGCCGGCGCTGGATGGGCAGCGTGCCCTGGCCCCACCGGTAGGAGAAATCGCTCCACAACTCGCTGTCATCTTTCCAGTCACGGCCGGCTTCCCAGTGCTCGTACTTGAACTGCTCGACAAAAGTCATCCGGTCGTGGATCACCGGGTAACCGGCCGGGCTGTGCTGAACCACCGGCGGGTAGCTGCGGCTCTCGGGCCCCAGTGTTACAAAAGAGTCGGCTTTCTGTGGGTCGCCGGCGCAGCCTGCGGCCAGGCCCATCCCTGACAAAGCGATAAAATGCCTGCGGTCCATGATTTCCCCTCCTGAAGTATGGTTAAGAGCTTGATTCTTAAGCGGATTTTATTTAGTTTCCAGGGTCGATAAAAGTGGCTCCACAGCAAGTGCCCACCTTTTTTACGCCAATTCTCCGCGAGAGATAATCCCTGCCGGATTTAATAAATATTGGTATCGACTTATCAGTTGGCAATCTTCTTAATTATCTATGAAATAAAATAAACCCGGCCGCAGGCGGCAAGCAAGAATAAGGAGGCCCAAGATGGCTGAGAATAAAATTCTCGGCGCCTATGATGAGGTGGAGGTGGAGGATACCCTGCTATTGAAAGATTTTACTCCACGCACGGTACTCGATCAGACAGTTCATATTCCAGAGAAAGCCCGGTTTCCCGCCGTGGACGCCCACGTGCACCTGGATGAGACCGGGGAGCGCGATGTCTCATTTTACTTGAAGCTGATGGACGAGGTGGGTCTTGCGGCTTGTGTCTCGATTCAGCAGTTGTGGGCCGAGGAGCTTCTAGGTTACCTGAAACGGTTCAGCGGAGCTCATCCCGACCGCTTCCGGGTTGTCTGCTGGCCCGCGGCGGACATGCTGTCCGAACCAAGCGGCGTACAGAAACTCCTGGACAGCATGAAACGTTACAAGGATGCGGGTTTGGCCGGTCTCAAGCTCTGGAAAGACCTGGGGCTGACTGCGAGGGACCCGGAAGGGAACCTTTGGCGCATCGATGACCAACGCCTGGACCCGATATGGGACCTGGCGGGCCGGCTGGATTTACCGATAATCTTCCACACCACCGACCCGACAGCTTTCTGGCAGCCGCTGGACCGTTTCAACGAGCGCTACGAGGAGTTGATCCGCCACCCGGACTGGGCCTTTAACGATCCCGGCAGATACCCTCCGAAAGAACAGATTCTGTCGCAGCAGGAAGCGGTAATCCACCGCCATCCGAAGACCCGCTTCTGGGCCGCCCACTGTGCCGCCCGTGGTGAGAATTTAAGCGACCTGGCCCGAATGCTGGAGTCCTATCCCAACTTCTATCTCGACACCTCTGCACGAATCAACGAGCTCGGCCGTCAGCCGTGGACCTCGCGCGAGCTTCTGATCCGCTGGGCCGACCGTATCGGTTTCGGCAGCGACCTTCTTCCGGAAGCCCGGATGTATCGTCTCTGCTGGCGTTTCTATGAAACCCGTGACGAGTACTGGGACTATCCCTCCCACCCTTCCCGTCAGGGCCGCTGGAAAGTGCACTCGCTCGGTCTTCCGGATGATACTCTGCGCAAGCTTTATCACGACACGGCGCGTAAGTTTTACTGGGAATCCTGAGAGTAAGCCCGAAAGCCGCGAGCTAAAAACTCACTTTAGTTCTTGTCTTCCCGGATACTTCCAGCCTGAGAACCGCTTGGCGCGCCCGGGGATCATAGTCGTACGAAACTTCGGGTGAGATATTTTTTATCTCCGGGCAGTTTCTGATCTCCACCACAGCCTGTTTCGCGGCAGGGCCCGCACCCAGAGTAAAGGTCAGGGAGCGGTCTTTCTCCTGCCAGAGGTTGCCGTAAAAATTTACATCGGTGGGTATTACCAGCATAGGCCGGCTGCCCACCAGGAAAGCCTCTATCTGTGGACCGCTCAGATTTTCCAGAGTCAAATAGGAGAGCAGTTTCTCCAGAGGCTCATGGAAGTTCATTGCCCGAAGACACAAATGGGGGTCCAGAAAATAGAAATACAGGCCGCCCAGTCTGTTATCATAGCCCCACCAGCCGGGTCTATATTTCTGGTCACTTATGTCTTCGACCACTTTATTCAGATCGGGATAAAAACGGGGCATGAGATCATAGGTCAGGTGTCCGGCTCTCTCCAGCAGTTTAAAGTCGGTCAGGAAGAGGTTGTGTTCGGGTATGGCGGCGCCCAGGTTATAGGGGGCCCTGCTGTCGGGCATCACGTAATTCGGCCCCAGGTATCCGTCAACAGTGCTAATGCCGGTAACATCCCGCCGGGCATGCTGCAGAACTCCTTTGCCGTGTGCAGGTTCATAGCTCGCTTCCACCTCGTAGTAAAAATCCGGAGCAGTCCAGTTCACGTATAGTGAAACCATTTCCTTGGAGGCCAGGTACCTGGTCTGGCGGTATTGTTCCATGTTTCCCAGGTCCCTGGCCAGGCGGGCATAGGCTAAAAGTCCCAGCCAGCCGTTTCGCATGCAGTCCCAATCGGTCAGGTTACCCCTGGGGTCGACCACGTTGCAGCAAAGGGCCCAGTCGTGGTAAATTTCCATGTAGTTGCGCAGCAGGGTGAGCAGGGACCACTTGCTGCGGGCAATCTTAAGTCCCTCATCCCGGTCCCCGTAGAAGCTGTATGCCCAGAGTCCCGCCAAGGTGAACCCGTTGTACCAGTCGGCATCGTAGGAGATCTTGCCTCGCTGGGCGAATACCGTGCTGTCCCGCGCATATTCCTTGTTTGCCACCGGATCACGATAGACCAGATACACCTCATCGTCCTTGACAAACTTATCCAGGCCGGGATCTCTCAGGTCTTTCATGGCCTTTTTACGAGCGGTCTCCGGCAGCGTCCAGGTGGTCCAGGCCAGGAGCCGCAGGTTGTGCAGAGTGTCCATTACATCATCCGGCAGGTAGTCATGGTCGCCGGCCCAGGTCTTGTCCGGATCGGCCAGGTAGGAGGCCAGAGCCTGCTCGATTTTTTCAATTCCGGGAAGTCCGAGAACTCGCACCGGGGCCACGGTCTTGTCCACGTAGGGGCAGGCAGGGATGGTGTAAGTCAGGGTTTCTCCATCCACATAGTCCAGCGGGCCGTAATTGGTCGGGTAGCCGGTCTCGACCAGGAGTTCCTCTATTTTCACCGGGTAGCCGCTCAGGCGTGCGGTATTCAAGAAAGGCGGGATGGGAGCCTGCTTCGGGCCCGTGGCCGTGTCGAATGAGATGAACTTGTAGCGATTCCTGACAGTGAGGTTTCGGCCGCTGTCTGTAAAACTGTACTCCTCGCTGCAGCCGACCGGATAATGCTGGAGCCTCTCACACCAGCGAGTGCACTTTTCCGCAACCTCGGCAGACACCAGATCGGCCCAGGTTTCGCCTTTGTTTTCGGGCACCGTGTTCCGCGCCGGGTAACGAGGCGAGGATCTTTCGATGGGCCCTATTTTCCGCACCCCGAACAGCGGCATCACGATGATTTTGCCCGCCGGGCCGTCAAAACGGATATCGAGAAACTCGTGGGTCATCAGCTCTATTTCTTTGGGTCGGCGCTCGAAAATAAACAGCAGCGGGCAGTCGTACGGCTGGCGGCTGCCCCGGAAGGATACCAGCAGCCAGGAATCGGATAGCGGACCGTCCACCGCGGCGATATAGCGCTCGCCCTCCTCACGGCAGACAATGCCCGAGGCCAGGGGCAGCACCAAACCCTGCCCGGGGATTTGCTCTTCCCAGCACCAGCGGAAAACCGGCTGGTTGGTTTCATAAAGAAAGCCCGGAGCCGGCAGGGACTCGTAGATTTTGAGCCACTGACTCTCGCCGCTGTCACCCTCGAAATCATAGCTCCGTTTCGCTCCGACCCAGTTAAAGCTCTCCTGGTAACTGTAGGAGGAACCCAGGTATGGGCGGCCGAGGAAAATATTCTCGCCCTTGGTAATGGAGTAAACATCCACCCCGTCCGAAATCATCGCCAGATGCCCCAGTTTGCGGTAGCGGTAACCCTCCATGAACGCCCCGTAGCGGCCTGCCATCTCATCCACCACCGCCGGATGCCACTGTGCCGGTGACTCGGCGAATCGAGCCAGAATCAGGAACGAAACCAGTAAAACCAAACGTATGGCAAATCTTTTCATTAAAACCTCCCATAACCGGAAGAGATGCATCGTGTAAAATCTTGCAGGGCACGGCGGCCCCTGCCCTTCTTTCAAAAAGGTTATCTTGCGAAGACCGCTAAAGGTTCGGTTTGTCAAGCTTGCCCGGCATCCAGATTCGGCTTAATTTACTTAAAGTTTAGCCGGCAAGCCTGCCGGTGGTAATCCAGCTCCGGAACTCCGGGGTGCGGCCCGAGCGGGCCGGCTGTCCGTCTTCAGCTTCCGGGAGCGAACCTTAGAGTGAAAATCCTCTATGTAACAGACTTGCACGGCCATGAGGCGGCTTACGAAACAGCTCTTGAACGGGCGATTCACACCGGTGTGCGCGCGATTGTCAACGGCGGCGACATGTACCCGCTGGGAAGAGACCTTTTCGCGGTGCAGCAGCGGTTTATCCGCGGCTACCTGCCCGGCTACCTCGAACGGTGCGCTCGAGCCGGGCTCGAGTTCCTCTGCACTCTGGGCAACATGGACCTGCGCGGTCTTGACAGCGAGTTCATGTCGATCATGGCCGCGGCGCCCAACGCTCATAGCCTGGTGGATGAAATGGCGCTCTTCGAGGGCTACAGTTTCATCGGCTCGCCGATGAGTGTGGACGGTCCTTTTGTGCTGAAAGACCGCTGCCTGCGCGATACCGACGACTCAGCCGACCCGCCGGAAGCGGGACGGGCCCTGGTTTCCGACAGCGCCGGCCTTCACCCGGTGGCTGACTGGTCGAAAACCTGCGCCGAACTGCCTGCTTTAAGCTGTCACCTGGCAAGCCTGCCGCTCCCTGAAGATCCGGCTCGCGCGGTTTACGTGCTCCATCAACCGCCGTTCGGTGCGGGCCTGGCCATGATCTCGGAGACCGTGGATGTGGGTTCGCGGGCCGTGGCACAGTTCCTCGCAGAGCGCCTGGGCCGGCTCAGTCTTCACGGGCACATCCACGAATCTCCTTTTGTCGGCGGGAGATGGCGTTCGAGTATCGGCGAGACAACCTGTGTTCAGCCGGGACAACTGGTGGGAGAAGGCTGTGTCAGTGTAGTGATCGACCTGGAAAATCTAGAGATGGACCGCAGCCGCTGAAGCCCTCCCTAATCTAAATAACCGGAGGCGATTCGCGCCGAGCCTGAAGCCAAGCCAGGCATGGCGGACATTCGTACGAAGCACGACACCTCCGAGAACACCGTGCCGGTCATCTTTGGACAATCAGTCCCCTGAGTGAATTTCGTAGTCGTAAGCTACTTCCGCACTGACTTTCATTGTCGCCGACACCGAGCAGTACTTTGTCTGACTCAATTCAATGGCTTTTTTAAGCTTGTCCTCCGGTATGTCCTGCCCCGCAACAAAATAAGTAAGGTGTATCTTCCGCCAGATTTTGGGATGCTCCTCGGCTGCCTCGGCTTCCACGCGCACCTCGAACTCACTCACCTTCACCCGCATTTTTTGCAACAGAGAGATCACATCCATCCCCGTACAACCGGCAAGCCCCAGAAGGATCAACTCTCCAGGATGCACGGCGGTGTCCCGGCCACCGCCTTTTTCCGATCCATCCAGTAAAATCGCATGGTTCGAGGGAGCGGTGGCGACAAATTGCAAACCCTCGACCCATCTTGCTTTGGCTTTTACCATTCTCGTACTCCTTGACATGGTTCGGCGCCCTCTTATGCAAATGGAAGGCGCGCGATAATTATCCACAGATTAACCGGCGTGGCCTAGCCGCAACCGATAATTAGAACTCTTTTTTTCACCACCAAGGCACAAAGACACCAGGGAATTTTTAAATAACATATTCACAGCAATCTTGTTACAAAGGTTCCGGCATGAAAATTCAGATACCATCAGCTTAACTGGCCGGGAAGCGGTTTTGCTTTTAAGAGAGGCCATGGCGGACACCTGCCCGGGCTACTGGGACGGTTCCTGACCGAAACCGTACGGGTAACCGGCATCCAGAGTGACCGGCAGCTTGCCCTTGACCGGCATGATAAGCTCGCCGAAAATATCTCTGACCAGGGCCGCCTGGCTGGCCGGGCTATCGGAGTACAGGCAGAGATAGCAGTCGGCCTCGGGAAACAGGCTCAGCATCCGGGGATCACCGAAAGAGGCTACCATCACCTGGCTGTCGCTTTGTATGAGGCGATTGACAAATTCCACCTGCGTCGGGCTGAAATCCTGCGGCGAATACTCCGGCGGCTGATTGGGAAACATCGAGCAGAGGATTGTTCCGGCGACCTGCGCATCCTGCCAGGCCCTATCCAGTTTGGCGGCGGAGACCCGGCTATCGATCCAGTGGCTGACCACCCGGTCGAAAGATTTGTGCAAAGCCTCATCGAGCGGCTTACTCCGGCCGGGATCGTACCTGGCGGTAAAAGTCAGGTTGAGCAATGTTTTGTGCAGGCCGGGATCCAGCGGCAGAAGACCTCGTCGGTCACGCAGCAGGGTAATCGAATCCTCGGCGATGCGGTCGGCCACTTCCAGATTGGCGGGACTGGCTACCTTGGAATCGATTTCCTCGGGACGAATGGAAGCTTTGCTGATTTTTTTGAGCTTTTTTTTCAGGGCCAGTACCCGCTCGGCCGCCTTGTCCACCCTCGAAATCGGTATCTGCTCCCTTACCACGGCATCGTGCAAGCGCCTGCGCACCTCATCCGGTTCCGGAACGCCTAAGAGCACATCCACACCGGCATTGACCGCCGCCACCAGCCCGGACTCTTCCAGCAGTCCGGAAAGCCCGGGGTCCGACAGATCGGGGCTGATCACCGCACCCTGGAAACCCAGTTCCTCGCGCAAAAAGATGCCCAGCAGGTTGTGATTGGCCATCACCGAGCTGGTCTTGCCGGTTATCAGGTCGGGCATCTCACGCCAGTCGGTTGTCAGGGCCGCCAGTCCTTTCTGGCACAGTGTCTCATAAATGCCGAGTTCGGTATCCAGGAGCATTTTTCGCAAGCAGTGAAGCCACTTGGGGCCGGCACACAAGCCCTGGTAAACGGCCGCTGCACCGGGGTAGAAACGCGGTGCAGCGATCGAGTTTGCGGCATGTATCCCTTTGATAAATGCAGTCGATAACCGCTCCACCAGGTGCAGCTTTTCTCCGTAGGCGCGCACCGGCGGCAAGCCCTCGGGCAGACCCAGGCCGAGACGAACACAGGTAGGCCCCAGCACCAGGTTAATTCCCACCGCCGAGGCCTCCTCGGCGGTTATCCTGCCGGCCAGGTAACCGTACTCTCCGGAGCGCGTGGCTCCAAAAGCCATGTTCGAGGGAAACTGAGTGCCCTCGGGCAAAAGAGATCCCAGTCCGTTCTCCACATCCGCGGCCACTACCAGGGGAAGGAACGACTCCTGCTGTATGGCGCTGATCATGGTGGCGCTTTTGTACAGCTCGCCTTCTTTGACTAATATCCCGCCAATCAGTCCCTCGCGCGCAAGCTCCATATTCGACCGGGAACGTTGAGTCTCCTCCCTGGCATGATAGCCGTAAAAAGGACTCCAGATCATCAGACCCAGCTTCTGATCGAGACTCAGCTCGTTCAACGAAGCCTGATCTTTAGCGGACATAAAGCTCTCCCTGCGCCTGATTGTCATCTCCCGCGGGTGAAAAGGCCGACAACGGCAGCACTGCTGTGGCATTATAATATATCCAGTCTGCACGCACAATTAAAAAGCGGTCATAGAGTAAACCGGGCGAGATTACTCATGCGCCTCGGGTCGGGAAAACCTTATCCCGCAGGCTTTTGCTCCCGATCCGGCAGCTTGCCAAAAGCCTGCCGGAGTCAATGCTTGACAAAGCAGAGTAGTTTATATAGTGTAATCCACATGGGATACCGACCGGAAAGGAGCACCTGCTACTGGCCTTTTCGAATTTAGAGCTTCGGCAACCTTAACCTTAAGATTTGAAAGGGAAGCGCCAGATGAATATCCCCGAGGATCTTCTCTACACTGAAGAGCACGAGTGGGTGAGCATCGAGAACGGCCTGGCCACTGTGGGTATCACGGATTATGCCCAGAAAGAACTGGGCGACATTGTTTACGTGGAGTTGCCCGAGGCAGGCTCAGAGGTTGAGGCCACGGAAACTTTCGGCACCATCGAGGCTGTCAAAACGGTCTCGGACCTGTTCAGCCCGGCGAGCGGGACAGTTGTGGAGATAAACGAGGCCCTGGAGGATCACTCGGAACTGGTCAACACCGATCCCTACGGCGATGGCTGGATGATCAAGATCAAGATCAGCGAGGAACCGGAAGGACTGCTGAGCGCCCAAGAATACCGAGAGATGATAACGTAAAAGTATACCTGTATGACTATCCTCCTTTCTTGAACCATCGGTAACAGATGAGATATACCCCCCATACCGAAACCGAGATCCGCCGGATGCTGGAAGTGGTCGGCCTGGAGAGCGTGGATGAGCTTTTCCGCTCCATCCCGCAGGAGATTCAGCAGGCCTGCAAGCTCGACCTGCCCGGAGCTTTGAGCGAAATGGAGGCTTGCGAGCTGATCGAGGACCTGGCGCGCAGCAACTATGACCCCTCCCGGGTGGTGAGCTTCCTGGGCGGAGGAGCCTACGACCATTATGTTCCGGCGGTGGTGGGCCAGTTGATTTCGCGCAGTGAGTTCTACACCTCCTACACTCCCTACCAGGCCGAGGTGAGCCAGGGCACGCTGCAGGCGATTTACGAGTACCAGAGCCTGATCTGCCGGCTGACCGGGATGGACATCGCCAACGCCAGCGGGTACGACGGCGCCTCGGTGACCGCCGACGCCGCGCTGATGGCCGGCGGGATCCGCCGCGGCAGTGAAGTGGTATTAATCTCGGAAACCGTAAACCCCGCCTACCGCAGGGTTGTCGAGACCTATTGCTCCAGCGGGGACCATCGGGTGGTTACAGTACCCTGGGCCGAGGGCGTCACGGACCGCGAAAAGCTCGGGAAACTGCTGGATGAAAAAACCGCCTGCCTGGTGGTTCAGCAGCCGAATTTTTTCGGGGTTGTCGAGGATATCGCCTCGCTCGGCAAAACGGCAAGGGAGTCGGGCGCGCTTTTCGTGGTGGTGAGCGACCCGATCGGGCTGGGGATTCTCGATCCCCCCGGCGAGGCCGGGGCGGACATAGCAGTGGGCGAGGGCCAGGCCATGGGTGTGCCGCTCTCCTACGGCGGGCCGTACCTGGGTTATTTCGCCACCCGCGACCGG
>CAZSTM010000011.1:0-20507 GCA_964609635.1 uncultured Gemmatimonadales bacterium | reverse complement strand
GGGAACGGTTGTCTCCAACCTTTCTTTCAGCCTGATCGACAGGGAAAACAACCAGTACCGCTGGGCTGTTACGGACGAGGAAGGCTTCTTCAGCGTAGCGCTTTTCCCCGGCACTTTCGATATCTACCTGCACGCCACCCGTCAATACCCGCCCCAGCCGGTTATCCTCAGAGTCGAAATCCTGCAGGATACCGAATACACCATCCTGGTGGATACCGGAAATCTGGTCTCGGGCAGAGTGCTTGATCCTGACGGGTCGCCGGTTGCCCAGGTCTCCCTGAGCTTCTTCGGTAGAACAGACAACCGCTACGCCCGCTCGGACGGCCAGGGTTACTTTGAGGTGGCCCTGACCACCGGCAGCTATTATGTCACAGCGGTGCCGCCCGCCGATGTTCCGCTCCCCAGCCAGGAGGTAGGCACCCTGACAGTAGAAGAGGACATGGAGTTCGACATTAATCTCGCCGCCGGGGGGATTATCTCCGGCACGGTCATCGACAGCCGGGGTAACGCTGTCGCGGGCGCCGGCATCGACCTGCGGCAGATCCGGACCGCCACCGGCGAGGATGAAAAGCCCGAGAGCGGGGATGAAACTTTTGTGGGTGAAGGCACCGATTCGGTCTATACCGATAACCTTATAGCGCCCCGGTTCTATAACCAGCCTTTCGCTAACCGGTGGCTGAGCACCGACACTCAGGGCCGCTGGCAGGCCGCGGTGATGCCGGGCAGCTACACCATCGAGGTTATGGTGTCCGGAAACTACCCCTACCAGCGTCTGCAAGCCGGCGTTTTCGAGGTGGGCGAGGGCGAGACTGTCGAGACCCCGGTAGTGACTATCGAGCACGGCACCTTGTTCAGCGGGCATGTTTTTCTGCCGGATGGCTCACCCATGGAGCGCGGCTTATTCCAGATGACCACCAGCCAGGAAGACCAGACATTATACGAGTCGGATATCGGGTTGGATCCCGACCCCATGCCGCCTATTTACCGCTGGAACAGCTACCTGGTTTCTGTCGGTGACGACGGCAGTTTCGAGGTTCGGGTATTTCCCGGAACTTACTGTCTCGGCTTCGATCGCCTCCCGGGAGCCGACGGCTACCCCTTTCAGACTATCTGCGATGTGAACCTGGACCGAGATCTCGAGATGGATATCAACCTCGATGCGGGGTATCTGGTAAGCGGCCGGGTGATCGACCCCGAGCAAACAGGGCTGGAAGGATGCTGGCTGAACTTTTACAGTGACGACGGTTTCTGGCGCGGCGGATCGAGCATGAGCGGAAGTGACGGTTCTTTCGAGATACGTCTGGTAGCCGGCGACTACTATATAATGGTTCAGCCGGTAAGGGGTTATTTCCCGGATTCGCTGGTTCAGAGGCTGAGCCTGACCGGGGACACCTCTCTCGACCTGGTACTGCGACCGGGTGTCAGGGTGTTCGGACGGGTTACCGCCGGTGACGGCCATCCGCTGTCCGGAGTAACCGTGCACCTGGTGCCCCATACGGTCGAAGACATCGTTTCCAGAAACGATGCGGCAGCTGGAGGGTCGGCCCGGAGCGATTCGGTCGTAATCGACGGAGAGTCGGTTTCGATCTTTTCGCCTGCTGCTCTCGGCCTGGTCGATGAGGATATCCCGGAGCCGCTCAAGGCCGCCTACGACGAAGGATCCGCAGCCGGCGGCGAATCGTTATCGGATCGCGGCTTCGACAATGGGTTTGCAGGACCGCAACCCCTGCCGGGAGTACTGGATGGCGATGTCATGATCAGGCCCTTGCCTTACTGGGGCTGGGATGCAGTGGCCTGGAGCGACCTCGATGGATATTTCGAAGTCAGGGTCAGACCGGAGGTTTACGACCTGTATGCCTGGGCCTCCGAGCCGGGGTATGCCGGTATCCAGCTTCCGGGTCTCGACTGCACCTCCGAGATCGAGGTCAACCTGACCCTGGAGAGAGCGGATATTACCATTACCGGAGAAGTGGAAGATCCCTCCGGGGATTCCGCCGACAGTATTCTGGTCAGTGTCTACGATGTGCGAACCGGCAACCACCAGGTGGTTTATACCGATAACTCGGGCTCGTTCGAGATGCGGCTGGCCGCCGGAGTCTATGAGCTGTTTGTCGATGGAACAGACAGATACGGCAGGGTCGAGTTGATCGAATCGCTCGAGCTCGACTCCGACCGCAGCTTGAAACTGCGCCTGGGCACGGGACTGCTGGATGACCATGGCGACGCTTTCGACCCGGCCTCCCAACTGCCCCAGGCTTTCTCTATGACCCAGAACAGCCCCAATCCGTTCAACCCCTCGACCACTATCAGCTACACGGTAGGGCAACCCACCCAGGTTTCGCTGGTGGTTTACGATCTGCGGGGCAGGCAGGTTAAAACCCTGGTCGATCGCTTTGTGGAGGGCGGCACTTATCAAGTCCAGTGGCACGGCACCGACTCCAGGGGCCGTCCGGTGGCCTCGGGAGTCTATTTCTACCGACTACAGGCGGACGATTTTAACACGGTTCGAAAGATGGTGCTGTTGAAATAAGGGACCGGGCATCGGGGGGATCCCGGTCCTGCTGGAGGGCCGATTCGGGGTATGACCTTCACCCCGAATCGGCCATATCCAAAATCTTTTCAGCGGCGGTCAATGTTTCCGCCGGGAGGTTAGAACTACACTAACATTTTGTCGCGCCGATTTTAATAAATGTCCCGAAGGACAGCTGAATTTCTCAATAATAATCCCCCCAGGAGATATACCAATGAAAACTCTCATCAAGACCCTGGTTGCCCTCCTTGGCGTGGTGATACTTTTTTCAGCCTGCGAAAACGCGGGGAATTCCTCTCCGATAGGGCCCCTTCCCTCGCCGTCAGTGATGCTCAGCGGGTTGGGCGACTGCGAGACAGATGGGGAAACCGTGCTGGCAGGCCTCGGTGAGGACCATCTGGAGGCTGTGGTGGCCGACGGCAAAGTGACATTCACCCACTCCGGCGCCACTTACAACTGCTGTCTGGACAGTATCGGACTGGATATAGAATGCGAAGGCCTGCTGTTCCGTATCTTGGAGACCGAGTATGCACCCAATCCCTGCTTCTGCATCTGTGATTACACGGTCTACGGCGAGATAGCCGACTTGTCGCCTGGAGCCTACACCATCGAAGTGATCAATGCGGCAGATCCCGAGACTGTGTTGTGTTCCGTCTCGGTTACAGTACCGTAGCAAAAAAGCCCTGAATTTCCTCTCAGAAATGTGCGCACCTTTTATGTACTTGTTTCTCTTTGACATGACTAAACTTAGAGCATATTGACATACTCTAAACCAGTCAATTCCCTTATCTTTTAATAAGGATATGACAATGATGGAACGAGTCGGCTTTTTCCCCCTTTTTACAGCACTATTTCTGTTTCTTCAACATGCGCCGGCTCTGGCCCAAGCCGATTACAGCAGCCATGCTCCGAGAGGAGCGGTCCGGGGAATAATTTTAGATGCGGAGACACAGTCGCCGATTGCCGGGGCCGGCGTGGAGATTGAGGGAACGCGGATGGGAGCTTCCACGGCCGAAGACGGGAGTTTCAATATCAGGGACGTTCCGGTGGGGACTTATGTTTTCAGGATAAGTTATACAGGGTATGAGCCCCTGCTTGTACCGGATGTGGTAGTCAAGTCCGGCAGAAGTACTCCGCTTGATGTTAAGCTCAAGCTGATGGTGTACGAAGTGGAGGGAATTACTGTCGAGGCGGGTTATTTCGTCCAGGCCGAAGAACAGACCAACAGCACCGTGAGCTTTTCCCAGGAGGAAATTCGCCGGGCGCCTGGTACCGGGGGAGACGTCAGCAGGATAGTCACCTCTCTGTCCAGCATAGCGAGAGTCAATGACCAGGAGAACAAGCTTATCGTGCGCGGCGGGCATCCGACTGAGAACGGCTTCTATATCGACAACATGCAGATTCCGGTGATCAGCCATTTTGCGGAACAGGGCAGCACCGGCGGGGCCATAGGCATCCTGAACGTCGACTTCATCAAAAACTTGACCTTCTCCGCCGGCGGTTTCTCGGCCGAATACGGAGACAGGTTGTCATCGGTGATGGATCTCAGCTACCGTGAAGGCGATAGAGAGAACTTTTCGATACAGGCGGAGCTGCAGTCAGCCGGGTACGGCTTATTGGGCGAAGGGCCTGTCGCAGGGGGAAAGGGATCGTGGCTTTTCTCATTCAGAAAGAGCTATCTCGATCTCCTTACCGAAGCAATTAATATGGGGGATGTGGTCCCCAGGTACGGCGACTACCAGGGGAAAATAACCCTGGATATTTCCGAGAAAAGCAAGGTGAGCTTCCTGGGTCTGGCAGCCAACAGCTCGATTAAAGACGAGGATAAACGCTATTCCGAAAAAGAAGAGACATCGGTATACTTTTTCGGACTCAATTGGCTTTATCGCCCGAGCAGGAGAGGATATTCGAAGACATCGGTTTCCTACAGCCTTAACGACTACGATGTACTTGAGAGGTGGGTTGCAACCGACAAGCTGGAATTCAAGAATAATTCATCCGACCGTGCGCTTCAATTCAGGAACGTAAACTTCCTCAGGCTAAGCCCTTCCCACAGGATAAAGTTCGGCCTGGAAGCCAAACATCTCATGAACAGCTATGATTATTACGATGCTTATTACACCGATCTTACCAGGGATTTTACCATAAAGAAAAACATCGATGCAGAACTTCTCGGCTCTTTCGTTTCTTATATCCTTAATCCAATCCTGAACCTGGAAACCAGCCTGGGAGTGCGCTTGGATTATTTCTCTTACAATGAACGCTCTCACCTTTCACCCAGGTTTTCTTTCACGTACCGTTTTAATGACAGGACATCCCTTAATGGATCAGCGGGTATATATCGCCAGACTATACCTCTGAACGTCCTGGTCAGGCAGGAAAGAAACAGAAACCTCAAAGATGTTTTCGCCTACCATTACATTCTGGGAATCAATCATCTGCTTTCCGACAATACCAGGCTGACCCTGGAGGTTTATGACAAGGAATACCGCGATTTCCCGGTCGACCCGACTGCTCCGCTGTTTTTCGTAACCGATGGAGGCAGGGAACCGGAAATGTTGATCAGCGGTGGGAGGGCTTATTGTCGCGGCGTAGAACTGGTTCTGCAGAAAAAGCTGGCTCGTGACTTCTACGGCCTGGTCAGCGGTACCTGCTACCAGTCGAAATACCGGGATTATTATGGAACCTGGAGAAACAGGATTCACAATAACCGCTACATTTTCAATTTGCAGGGCGGTTACATCGCTAACAGAAAATGGGAGTTCAGCGCGCGTTTCACTTATGCCGGGGGACGTCCTTACACTCCGTTCGACATCGCCCGGTCCATTGAGGAAAAGTACGGTATCCGCGATCTGAGCAGAGTAAACATGGCTTACTATCCGGCTTACCTCTCACTTAATCTCAGAATGGACAGGAGATTCAATTTCCGGAACTCAAATCTGGTTTTATTTGTGGACATTTGGAATGTCACTAACCGGGAGAACATCGCCTGGTACGAGTGGAGCAATTCAGCAAGGAGATCGATGGCCGAAACCCAATGGGGGCTAATGCCTATCTTCGGTCTGGAATGGGAGTTCTGATCAGGTCTTTTTTAGCTTGAAGAAGGAAAATGTCCCGGTTCGGGGAACCATGATTTTTAAATTAATTCTGGCTTCCGGAGGAATACATGTGCAGGTATCGACAAATTATGGGAGTGCTGTCCCTGGTGTTTTTCCCGGTCTGGCCGGTGTTGCTGGCCGGTGAAATCGCCACTATCGAGCAGCCGGTAACCACCGAGTTCGGCACTTACAGCCCGGTTGCACTGAGCGATCTTACCCCGAGCGTGCCTGATCTTACAGTGGCCGAGGACCTTTCCGATGTGGCTTACCTGGACCGCTTTCAAGAGCTTCAGAATCAGGAGCCCCTGGCGCTGTTGGCACGCAACCATTTCGTGGCGATCCCGGCGCGTTTCAAGCAGATCCATGACCTCTACAACTATGCGCAGGAAGCCGAGGTGCCGATCTTTGTCACCACCGACGCCATGCTGCATACTTTCCATATCATGTACGACTATGCGCTGCGCATCCTGGAAACCGAGCTCTTTCAGTACGACCTGACGGCCCTGAACCAGGCTCTTCTTCAGGCGGTGACCGCCCGGAGTGCGGATGATCCGGTCGCTGCAGAGGAATTACTCCGGGTGGCGGCCTTTGTCAACGTGGCCCGCCGTCTGGCCGACCCCCAAAGCGCCATCCTGCCCGAGACAACCCAGCTGGTCGAGGGGGAGCTCGAACTGATAGAGGCCCACCTGGGTCCTGAGTTCTCGCCGATCCTGGACTACCGTGAGGACTACAGCCAGTACGTGCCCCGGGGCCATTATACCCGCTCCGAAGCGCTGAAAAAATATTTCCGGGCGATGATGTGGTACGGTCGCCTGGGTTTCCGGCTGCGGCCCGGTGATACTCCCGAGGACATCGAGAAAGGGCGCAGCGAAACCCGCATGGCGCTCAACTTGGTTTCCTCCCTGGTTGGGCTCACCGTGGCAGGTGAGCCGGCGGTCGATGTCTGGGAGCGGATCTACCGGCCCACGGTGTTCTTTGTGGGAGAGGCGGACGACCTGACTGTTTACGATTACGCCGAGCTGGCCGAGGCTGTCTATGGAAAGCCGGTCCAGGACTTGAGCCCGACACAGATCGCAGACAGCAGTCTTCTGGATGACTTTATCGAGAAAGCCGCCCAACTTCGTACTCCGAGAATCAATTCCTCGCTGGTTGCCGACACCGAAGATCCGGCTGTGGTCACCCAGGGCTTCCGGGTGATGGGCCAGCGCTTTATTCCGGACTCTTACATGTTCTGGCGGCTCGTGCACCCCAATGTCAACGGCCGCCTTTTTCCGCGCGGCCTGGATGTGATGGCCATCCTGGGCTCCGAGGAGGCGGAAAACATCCTGGTCGAGACCTACCGGGAGACCGCTTACCCGGACTACCAGATCAAGCTGGACAGCCTCAAGGCCGAGTTCTCAGGCCTTCCGCCCGAGACCTGGGCAAAGAACCTCTATTATAACTGGCTCTACTGCCTGGCGCCGCTTTTTGAAGAGAAATTCGAGGGCTATCCTCGGTTCATGCGAGGAAAAGCCTGGGTGCGCAAAAGCCTGAGCACCGCGCTTGGCAGCTGGGCGGAGCTGCGCCATGATACGATTCTTTATGCCAAGCAGTCTTACACTCTCGAGACCTCGATACCGGTTCCACCGGAGGCGACCGGGGGATACGTGGAACCGGAGCCCGGGGTTTTCGCACGTCTGGGCGCCCTGGCCCGGTACATGCGCGCGGGTCTCGAAGCCCGCGGGATTCTGCCGGATGAGATCGGCTGGCGCCTGGCCGAGTTTGAAAGCCTCCAGTTAAGCCTCAAGCTGATCGCCGAAAAACACCTGAGGGCCGCCGCTCTGACCGAGGCCGAATATCAGGTGATCCTCACTATCGGAGAGCAGCTCGAGAGACTGGTCACCTTTCCCCCGGCAGACGGCGGTGAGCCGTCCTGGGAAAACGATGCCGATAAGGAGATGGCGGTTATCGCCGATGTGCACACCGATCCCAACAGCGGCCAGGTGCTGGAAGTGGGGGTCGGTTATCCCCTGGCCCTTTACGTGATCGTGCCCGGCCCGGAAGGTCCCAAACTGGCGCTGGGAGGCATGTTTTCCTACTACGAGTTCAAACACCCGATGGCCGACCGTCTGACCGATGAGGCCTGGCAGGATATGCTCCATGCCGGGGAGGCTCCCGGGCCGCTGGAATGGACCGGCGATTTCCTGTATTCCGATCCTACGGAAATTATCACCCAGCATGCCGCCAGCCCGTTGAAAAGCCTGCTGATTACCGGGTTCCGTCTGGAGTCCGGCGCGCAGGCGGTAACCTCAGGCGACATGCTCGAGGTCTGGATCACCACTGATCTTACCCAGGGGCTGGGCGTACGTTTCTGGGCGGACGGCCAACTGCTGGAGGAGACCTCGCTCGAGGTGAATCCCGAGCGTCAGGGAATCGTTTCGGCGTCCGTTTCCACCGAGAGCTGGCCCGCCGGTGTGGTGCGCGCCGAGGTGATCTGCCAGGGAGAACCCGGCCTGAGCACTTTTATCGAAATCGCTTCCTCCGGGTTTTCTCCGGCGGACCTGAATGCCGACGGCCAGGTGAATATCTTCGACCTGATCGAGCTGCTCGAACGGCTCTGCCGGCAGGAAGGGGCGGACCTTAACGGGGACGGTCTCGGAAACATACTGGATCTACTGGAAATGCTGCTACTGCTGAGCGAGACCTCGCAGGAATCCCAGTCCCCGAGCGTAAGCTTGAACGGGCTGGGCCCCTGCTCCTCCGGCAGCGAAAAGGATCCGGATTCTGTGGTACAGAGCCGCGGTGCATTAGGGGATGAACTGGAAGTCGAGGTGGGTCCGGGCACGATAAGCTTCATCCACCATTCGGCCACTTACAACTGCTGCCTGGACAGTATCGGGCTGGACCTGGAGCGTGAGGATGCCCTGCTGCGAGTGCTGGAGACCGAGTATACGGCCGAGCCCTGCCGCTGTATCTGTGATTTCACGGTCTACGGCGAGATAGTCGACCTGCCGCCGGGAGACTATATTCTGGAAGTGGTCAATGCGGCAGACCCCGAGACGGTGCTGGGCACCACCATGGTGAGGGTACCGTAAAAAATAAACAAAAGGTATGCTTTAAAAAAACAGGGGCACGGTACGGGTGTGCCCCTTTTCTTTTGTTCCCACCATGAAAAACCGTCCTGGACCGTTCCGGCAACTGACAAAAGGCACCCCTTTTTCATCCGCAACCAGGGATCACTTTTTCCTGGCCACCACCGCTATGAAAGGAGAAAGAGCGGGTGTGCGCGGTAAGAGCCGGCCGAGATTTTCGACAGAGAATATCGAAGCTCTCCCAAAAAACCTCAGGCCGAAGTTTGTCCGGTTGAGTCTTTCACGAAGACCTGTGTGTCCCAGGCCCAGCCGCCCGTAGTAGCCGGCTTCAACTATTTCCGACCGGCTGTCGGAGACGAGCGCCTCGACTATCTCCTCCAGGCTCAGGATGCGGTGCACGCCCGACAGCTCCGGGGAGACTCTCCGCATGATTCTTCCGTAAATCCCCTGGTGGTTCGGCGCGACCAGAACCAGGAAACCGCCGGGGTTCAGAAAATCGAGGTGCCTGGCCACCACGGCCCGGAGGTCCTCGAAGTGCTCGATAAATCCGAAACTCGCCACTACATCCCAGAGGGCCTGCTCCTCTTCCGGCCGGTAATCGAAGATGTCGGCATGGATGATCCGGCCCCTGGTCCCGCAGGAATCGAGCAGCTTTCCGGTTTCCTCGCAGCACCGGTCGATGTACTCTATGCCGCTGACCCGGTAACCGAAATACTTGCTGAAATACCACAGGTATCTTCCCGGATAGCAGCCGATTTCGAGAAAGCGGGTTTCCCGCTCAGCGGGAAGGTGTCTTTTGAAAAGGCGGTGCAGGTCCCTGAAGTTGCGACCCAAAGGATTGAATGGCAAAGCCTTGGACGGTGAGGCGGACCAACGCTCGATCCAGTGCTGTCTGCCGGCAAGCGGGCCCGGGCTTTTTTTCTCCTGGTTCATGCGCTTCGATCCTCTTTTCTTTCCGAGTTCCGAATCCTGTGTGCGCCGAAACCTATGACAGAATAGATCCCCAGCAGGCGTTTAACCAGGATAACAGAGCCGATGTTGAACAGGATATTCACCGCGGCCGTGGCCGCCGCCGCCCCCAGTATGCCGTATAAAGGTATAAGCAAATAATTTAAAACCGTGTTCAGAGCCAGGGCCAGAAAGAGAAGCGCTCCCAGTCTCCTTTCATGGCCGGTCATGCTGAGCAGTAATCCCGAGGGTCCGGTGAGAGAATTCACCAGTTGTCCCGCCGCAAGCACCACCAGGCAGATGTAGCCCGCAGTAAATTCCGGCCCGAAAATGCTCAGGAAAAACTTCCCGCCTACCACCAGAATAATAACCATGGCCCCGGAAAAGACGGTTGAAGCTCCGATAACCAGGTGCACCAGCCTCTGGAGCTCCCCGGTTCGCTTGCCGGCGTAAAGCTCGGAGATAAGCGGGGCGGCAATAGCGCTTGCGGCCTCCAGCATAAAGGACACCAGCCAGGCCAGACGAACCGCCACGGCATATATTCCCACAGGCTGCCTGCCGACCAGATAGCCGAGCATCAGGATGTCGACCCGGTTCATGATCAGATACTGGCCGCTTACCAGAAGCATGCCCACGCCGACTGTAAACCAGGTGCGCGAAAAATAAACCGGTCGGCACTTTCTGATCGGATCGTCAAGTAAGCGCCTGAGTCGGAAGGAGCTGGCTGTAAAAGCCACGGCATGCGCCAGCAAAGCACACCACAGGGCGGTCGCTCCATTTAGACGGCGGTCAAGGAAGAGGTAGGAAGACCCGAGAAAAAAGGCCAGAAAAAGGGGGATCAATACTCTGGCGGGAAGCTGGGCCGATACCACGCGTTTTAGCCCTTGAAGAGCGCCCTCGCGCAGTGCCAGCATACAGGACAGCGGCAAAACCAGGCACCCCACCAGGAATGCAGCTTTCAGCTCAGTGTCGAGCCGCTGTCCCTGCACCAGAATGACACCTGCCAGCAGCAGACTGAATGCCAGGCTGGTCAATAGCACCAGCCGGTTGCTTAGGCCGAGCAAGCCTTTCAAGGCCGGCCAGTTTCTGTCCGCACGGTAAATGGGGACAAAACGTATCAGTGCCGCATCCTGACCCAGCTTGGCCAGCACCACCAGCACGGTCAGCCACGAGATTACATAACAGTAAACTCCGTAACTCTCGGTTCCCAGCAGCCTGGTCAGCAGCACGTGGGAGGCGAGCGCGGCCAGGATACCGGCGCTTTTTACTGCAAAAGACCCGAGAGATCCCTGAGCTAAAACAGCGCCGAGTCCTTTCCCCTGGAGTTTATCGACCAGTTTCATGCTGGAGCCGGACCTTTCTGCTTATAAGCCGGCCTCCGGACTGTGCTGCCGGCAAGACCAACGAGCGGATCAGACCTGGCTTTCGCCGGTTTTGAATGCGATTCTAACCGCGGCCATGATTATCCAGATACAGGGAATAAATCCGGCCATGTAGCCGAGCGCGACAATCACGGTCTTGCCTGCCCGGCCGAACCCTGCAGCCTGGTCGGTAAGGGTTTTTACCAGGTCGAGGATCCCGGGAAGAGAGGTGAAAATGGCAAAAGCAAAAGTTGCGACCAGCCCGGTGTTGAGAAGCCATCCGGCTTTGTGCTCTCCCATTATGCGGCGGTTATTCAGCAGTAAGAAGATCGCCGCGGTTATCGCCGGCAGGATGGTGGCCTGAAAAGCCTGCGAGGCGATCATCACCCAGACGGGGCGGAATTTGAATATCGGTACGGTGAGGCCCAACAGCAGGCCCAGGCCGCCCAGCCAGCGGAACATGGGGCTCTGGATGTTTCTTTCCTTGCCCCGGTAATCGCAGATCAGCCAGGGTGCGACCAGCGCGATCGGGAACAAGGTGCTTATCCCCGCTCCGATAATACCTACCACAAAAATGCTGATTGCGTACTTGCCGGCCAGGGGCTCCAGGGTTTTAACCATGTCGACCGCCCGGTACACCGGTTCGAGACCTTTCTGGTAGATCGCTCCCGCCGCGCAGGCCATCACCGCAGCCGACAAGAGCAGCATCATGCCCGCGCTCACCAGGGCATCTATCCTCTCCTGACCGAGGTTTTCTTTCGTCCAGCCCTTCTCCGCCACCACGATGCTGCGCATGATAAAGACCATCGCCGAGCAGGTGGTCCCGGCGATCGCCGCCACGTTGATAAACGCTCCCTTGCCTTTGGGAATCCCGGGAATCAGGCCGGTAATAATTTCGGCCGGGCTATCCACCACGATAAACATACTGACCATAAAACTCACCCCCATCAGAGTTACCATAATGGTCAGAAATTTCTCGAACAGCGTGTACTTACCTACCCACAAAAGCCAGAAGCAGCCGGCTAGGACCACAGCCGCCACCAGGATCACGTTGGCACCGCGGCCTCCGAAAAGAAACCTGGTCCACTCGTTGATCAGGCTGGAGACGATACCCATGATACCCGCCAGGGCCGCCAGCTCGCCCACCATCAGCGCGATCATCGAATAGATCGCCAGAAACTTGCCCAGGGGCAGGTGTTTCTTGTAGGCGGTCATCGCGGTTTCACCGCTCACCAGCGTGTACTTGCCGTAGGCCACCAGCATGACAAAAGTGAAAATGCAGGAAAGGACCAGCACCCAGAGCAGGCTCATCCCGTACTTGCTGCCGGTCTCCGCCATGGTGGTAACACTGCCCGTTCCTATATTGTAGCCGATTAGAAACAGTCCCGGTCCCACCGCCGCCAGCAGCAAGCTTATCTTTCCCGGAAATCCTGCAGCTTTTTCATTCACTTGTTCGTCTCTCCTTTCCTGGTAAGTTTTTCAACCATTGCAAATTCTATCTTTTATTCCAGCGTCCTTTTATCTATGACCCGGCTGACAAGTTACCTGAGGCTTTTTTACTTGTCAATCAATTCAACAGAATCCCGGTCTGATTATTTGACCCGGTTAATCCCGGAGCGCGCGTTACGGTTTTGATTATTAAAAAAACGATTCAACCCGGATTTCTCATATCAAGATTAAAAATGTTTTTCTAAACCTGCCTAAGCTGTTAATTACAAGGAAAACCACGCATTCAAGAGGTGCTGAATGGCTCAACTCAAGGGTGAAGGTTTAAAGGCTGGTTTTGATAGCGTCTCAGGCTGGAATTTCATGGCTCAAAAGTGACTACGGTCGCTGCGCACTCTGCTCACGAAGCTGATAAAGATCGGTGCGAAGGTTGTCAGGCACAGCAGGTACGTTACCTTTCAGATAGGGCGGGGCTCGGTAGCGAACGCGTGGCGAGAGGAGAGGAGGTAGGTGGCAGTCAGCAGGAAGCTACTTGCTGAAATCCTGCTCAGAATTGAGCGATTGCGATGTTGCCCGGCCTAAAAAGCTACTTCCTCTTGAGAACCGAGGGATAAGTATCTCCTATTCCGGCCCAGGGCAATGAAACTATTGATATAACCTAAGAAAACGGATAAAATGGCCGGAGAGGCAATAAAGAATCTCTTGGTGCGAGCCGGGAGGAGTGAAAGCCCGGCTCCAAAATCTAAAATCAGGATTAGATAACCTTTATCAACTTTGATATGGGGAATATCGGGTTGATAATAGTAATTGACACCACTCTCGATAACTGTATAATAGTTTGAGCACCCCACGAACAAGAAATCTATTCTAGATTCACTTTAGCTATCCGCTTCAATCACTGATGCGATCAATCTGTTGATATGACCCAATCTAAGCTTTGGAGATTCTCTATGCGCTGGCGATTAATGCTCCTCCTGCTCTCCTCTCTGATCGTCTTCTTTGTCACATCAACCTCTTTTTCTCAGTCAACAAGCCTGGCAGCCGCAAGCTCCACGTACCGAGGAGACATCAACGAAGACGGCCAAGTGAACATCTTCGACTTGCTGGAGATGTTGAATATGCTGTCCAACCCGGAGGGCACAACCGAAAGGGCAAGGAACATTGCCGATATGGATGGAGGCGGCTCAGTGAATATCTTTGATTTGCTGGGCATGCTCCAGGTGCTTTCCGGTGCCGAGGAGCCGGGGGTCATTTACTGGGGGCCTGCAATAACCGGCTTGAGTAATACGGTAGCTGCAGTGGGAGACACCCTTGTCGCTTACCTGGAAAACATCGATGAAGCAACAACGATTGGTGATGTCAGCGTACAAATAAACGAGCAGGACGTTGAAATCCTGACTTTTACCCCCGACAGCGTGGGGATCATTATACCGCAAGGGTTTGCTGGAGGACAGTTGAGACTCGTTGTTGCCGATGATACTACCAACTCCCTCTTTACTCTGCTCTATACCCCCGGTATCGTAAACAGCACATCCGACAGTGGAACCGGCAGTCTTCGCTATGCAATTACGAATGCTTCCCCGGGAGATAGCATTACCTTCGATATATCTGTTTTTCCACCGGCCAGCCCGGATACCATCACCCTTGCAAGACAGTTGCCGGCGCTCGTTCAGGGTAGTCTGGTGATCGATGCGAGCGACGCGGGAGTTGTCATTGACGGGAGCATGATCTCTAGGTCGGAAACCACTGGCATTTCTATTTCTTCGAACAACAACATCATTCGGGGGCTTCATATCAAGGACTTTTCCCAAGCAGGTATCGCTCTGCAAGGCGGCGTCCAAAACAATACCATCGGCGGTGACCGAAATATAGGCGAAGGTCCCTCAGGTCAGGGCAACATGATTACCGGCACCGGCACCTTTGGTATTGCTTTGGGGACTTTGGGGAGTGAGGGAACATCCTACAATACCATCCAGGGCAACATCATCGGAACCGATGTAAGCGGCACGGTTAGGGTGGGGCGATTCAGCGGGGGCATTTTCATCGAGGGAGCAAACTATAATCTGATTGAGAGCAACCTGATTGGGGGGTACGTTGATAACGGTGTGAATATAGGCAGCGTGAATGATGGTCACAACACGGTTCGCGGTAATTATATCGGCACCGACACCAGCGGGGTGATACAGATAGCCTACAGCAGCTCGTATGGAGTTTCCATAGCCAACTCCGGCTATAACGTAGTCGGCCCATCCAATGTAATTGCCCACAACGGACAATCCGGTATCATCATACAGGGCGAGGAATCGGTGGGTAACCGCATCACTCAGAACAGTATCTACGACAACGGCTCGTCGGGCATTGAGCTTTATGATGGCGGCAATACCGAGCTGGCTGCTCCACTACTTCTCGACTTCGATCTGCAAGCAGGCACAGTGACAGGTTGGGCCAGCCCGAACTGCATCGTGGAGATCTTCTCTGATAGCGGTGACGAAGGGGCACTCTACGAAGGACGGGTGGTCGCTGATGACAGCGCGGCCTTTGCATTCAGTAAAGAAGCCGCCTTCACCGGCCTTCACCTGACCACGACTGCCACGGATCCGGATGGAAATACATCCAAGTTCTCGTCGCACACCATTGGGAGCAGCCAGAATTTCAGCCTCCAGGAAGACAACGCTCTACCGATGAACGCACTTCAGTCCAAGACCTCAAGCCAGCTTGTTGCTGATGACAGGCTGGGATGGGGTATCGGTATCGAACGTAGTGCATTACAACATTGGAGCACCCACACGCAAGAGGTCTTTGACATCGGCGCAAAGAGGTTTGAAACATTCCTGGGCGACGTGGAGGCCCCAATAGACTGGAGCTTCCCGGAAGACGAAATCCCGGTGGAATTCGACCGAATTATCGATGCGATGAATGAAAACGGGGTGGCTGTCAATTACGAAATCCACTGGTTTGACAAGATCGGTCACGCTGCGGGAGAGGAACTTCCGAACCCGCGCTTCACGACTGAAGAGGAAGTCCAGGAATTCCTGGATTACGTACGCTTCCTCGTAGGTCATTTTAAGGGCCGAGTACAGTACTACACGATATGGACCGAGCCGGACGCGGGTCCCCCAAAGAATATCGAACCACTCGACTACATTGAACTCGCCAGGCAGACGATACCTGTGATTAGGGAGGTAGACCCGCAGGCCAAAGTAGTCACCGGGACGGTCGTCCTCTATTTTGGGCGTGACCACCTTTTCACTCTCCTCCGCTCCGATGTCATCCAGCTCTTCGATGTGATCTCCACGCACCCGATATTTGATGCGGCTCCCGGCCAAGAGTTCGTTGGTTACGTTACTCGCAACGGTGTGGATGAGCCGCTAGAGACCCTTGGAGAATATTACTACAATTACCCCGCCCTCATTGATAGTATCCTCCAAACGGCTGCTGCTCACGGATTCCAGGGGCAGTACTGGGGAGCAGACTTGACATGGTTCATTGAGGGAACGGGTAGTCCCTACGAATGGGATTCGTTTACTGAAATACAGTCCACCAAATATCACGCGAGAGGGATCGTGATGCACCTTGGGAAGGATGCGGGGGTTGATCCAATTGTTATAAAGGGCCACCCTGTGCAATTCTATATGGTGGCTCGTCTATATACTATCCTGGCCGGTACTGAGCCTATCGACCTTGGTGTGGAAATCGAGAGCGAAGCCACGAATATCGAGAGCTTCGGGTTCACGCATCCCAACGGAGACAAATCGTTGGCTCTATGGACCAATGGTGAAGCAGTCGACTACGACCCAGGGATAACAACCACCCTTATCTTTCCCGGTGTGTCGGCTTCTCGCGTAACAGGCATTGATGCGGTCGATCGATCAGGTTTCGAGCAGGAACTGATTGCCGAGACTGAGAACGGCAACCTGGTCATTCGCGGGTTTCTGGTTAAGGATTATCCGATCTTCATTTCAATATCCGAACCCGATTAAAGTCCTTTTAAAGGAGTGTTCAGACTCCGATTTTCAGGAAACAGGTGGGATTCTTGTCGGCTACTACATTCCAGAGCACGATTGTGACATAGTGACCTCTTTAAGTGGACCTCCAGAGGATTCAGTTTTAAATGATAAGAAAAATTCAGTGTGGTACGCTTGTATTATCCAGTTAGCAGCTTATTATATGTACTCTTATGTGCTCTCAATGACCCACTCCCCTTGTCTTTTTCTCCAGTACTGCCCAACAATCGTCGGCCATTTATTAGTCTATGGACTTATTTTCCAAGTACAGGATGGCTGAACTCGATATTGCATAATCCGGGCTAAATAAACTTGTTTGGCCACTCAGGCATGCGAAAACTTGTTATATGGTAGGTAATTACCTTTTAAAAGGAAGAGGGGTTATACCCTTTCAATCTTTTGTCTTGAAAAGTCCACGGGGCAGATTATTTTTCCTGTATGCAATACATCGCCGACTTTCACCTGCACTCCCACTTCTCGATAGCCACCAGCAAGGACCTGGACCCCGAGCACATTTTCGAGGCCGCGGCTTTGAAAGGAATCAATGTGGTGGGCACCGGAGATTTCACCCATCCGGGGTGGCGCGCGGAATTGAGCGAGAAACTGTTACCTGCCGGGGATGGGACGGGGTTTTTTCGCCTTAAGCCGGAGCTCGAAAAAACTGTCCGCGCCCGCCTGCCGCGCCCGGTGTCCGAGGCCGAGGTCCGTTTCGTGCTATCCGCCGAGATAAGCTCGATCTACAAGAAAATGGGCCGGGTGCGCAAGGTGCACAACCTGGTGCTGATGCCGGATTTCGAGGCAATAGAGACCCTGAGCGCGGCCCTGCAAAAAATCGGCAACATTCACTCGGACGGCCGCCCGATCCTGGGTCTGGACAGCCGGGACCTGCTGGAAATGTGCCTGGAAGCCGCCGGGGATGTCTGTTTTATCCCGGCCCATATCTGGACCCCTCATTTTTCGGTCTTCGGATCGAGAAGCGGGTTCGACCGGATGGAGGACTGCTACGAGGAGCTTACCGGCCGGATTTACGCCGTGGAGACCGGCCTTTCCTCGGATCCGCCGATGAACTGGCGGCTCTCCGTGCTGGACAACTACGCCCTGGTTTCCAACTCGGACGCCCACTCGCCGGGCAAGCTGGCACGGGAGGCGAATCTTTTCGACGATGAACTCAGCTACCACGGTATGACCTCGGCGCTGAAAAGCCGTGACAGAAACCGCTTCCTGGGCACCCTGGAGTTTTACCCCGAGGAGGGCAAGTACCATTACGACGGGCACCGGGCATGCGGGGTGCGGCTGAACCCGGAAGAAACCGCAAGCCTGGGCGGGCGCTGCCCGGAGTGCGGCCGCCCGCTGACCTGCGGAGTGCTGGGGCGGGTGGTGGAGCTGGCCGACCGTCCGGCGGGGACCTGTCCCCAGGCCGCACGGCATTTCGAGAGCCTGGTTCCCCTGGTGGAGGTGCTGTCCGAGGTGCTGGGATCCGGCCCGTCGAGTAAAAAAGTCACCGGCGCTTACCACAGCTTTTTGGCCCGGTTGGGGCCGGAGCTTTTCATCCTGCGCCGGGCGCCGCTCGAGGAGCTGGCGGCGCACTGCGGAGAACCGGTGGCCGAGGCCGTCCGGCGCGTGCGGGCGGGCGAGCTGAAGATTGAGCCGGGGTATGACGGACAGTACGGCAAAGTGCGTATTTTCGCCCCGGGTGAGCTCCAGAGCGCGGGCGGGCAGGTGTTCATGTTTTCGGACCTCGAGCCGGATGAACCTGGTAAACCCGAAAGAGCAGCCTCCGGCCGTGAATCCGCCTCCTCTTTGCGTAAAGTGGCGCAGCCCTCCGGAGCCACTGAAAGGGTAACCGTTGAAAAAACTCCCGACTCCTGCGCCGAGCCGGCTGCGGACAGCCTCAATGATCGCCAGATGGAAGCTGTCACCGCCGAGCCCGGACCCGTGGCCGTGGTCGCCGGGCCGGGAACCGGCAAAACCCGCTGCCTGGCCTCCAGGGCCGCCTGGTTTGCAGACCAGGGCAAGGTAGCGCCGGAAAACATCCTGGCGGTCACTTTCACCAACAAGGCCGCCGCCGAGATGAAAAGCCGTATCGTGCGACTTCTGGGCGAGGGCCGGCTCGGTGAGACGGTTCGGGTGGGTACCTTCCACAGTTTCTGCCTGGAGATTCTGAAAGAAACCGAAGCCGAGCGGAACAAGCGCCTGATGCTCGAGGAGGAGAGCCTGGCTCTGCTGGCGGATGCGTTGGAAGAGCGCCGGGGCAGGGTGCCGGGTGTAAGGCTTCGCCGGGCGGCCGAGGCTATCAGCCGGGCCAAAGCCCGGGGGATAACACCGGAAAATTATCGCGGCACCGAGGATGTGCGCTCGGCGTTCACCGCCTATGCCCGGGCCTGCCGCGCACTACGGGTGCGGGATTTCGACGACCTGATTCTCGATACCCTGGTTCTGCTTAAAAAAGAATTCGCCCGCCTGGAGGAAATCCGCAAACACTACCCCATGGTCCTGGTCGATGAGTTCCAGGATGTGAACCCGGCCCAGTACGAGCTGGTAAAGCTGCTGGCCGGCGATGCCGCGGGGCTGTTTGTCATCGGTGATCCGAACCAGTCGATCTATGGCTTCCGGGGAGCGGACCACCGGGTTTTCGAGCGCTTGCAAACCGATTACCCCTCTCTGAAGACAATCACCCTCGAGCTGGGCTACCGCTGTCCGGAGGCAGTGGCCCAAGGCTCAGGCGCACTCATCCTGAAAGGCGGGACACCTTATGCGCCTCCCCGTTCGCTGAAAGGCTCCTCGGAGCCGATCAGGCTGATTCGCTGTCCCTCGGAAACCAGCGAGGCAATTGCCGTGGTCCGTGAGATCGGCCGCCTGGTGGGCGGCACCGGGATGCTCTCGGCGCACACGGGCTCGGCCGGGACGCACGAAGCTTACCGTGATCTCGAGGAGCGGCTCTACAGTTTCGCCGACTGCGCCGTGGTAACCCGCACGCAGAGCTTGTGCGAGGAACTGGAGCGCTGTTTCGCAGTGGAGGGCATACCCTGCCGGGTGCGCGGAGCCAAATCGTTCCTGCGCCGGGGTGTAGTCCGCCGGCTGCTGGCTTTCCTGCGGCTGGCAGTGGACCCCCGGGATGACTTCCGCTTCCGCGAGGCGCTGCGGCTGACCGGGTGCGAGCCGACAAGCAGGTACCTCGACCGGTTGACCGATGAGGCCCGGGACTCCGGCCGAGCGCTGCTGGCACAGTTGAAAGTGGCGGTGAGCCGCTCGGTGCCTTTGCCGGCGGAGGGCAAGCCCGCGGCGGAGTTCCTGCTCCTGCTGGACAAGTACAGCCGCCGGATCGACGGCCTTAAACCGGCCCAACTCATCGAGGAGCTCATCGAGCGGTTCATCCCCTCTTGCGGAAGCACCGACAGCGCAGCGCTCGAAGCCCTGGTGCGCACTGCCGGCCAGTTTGACAGCCTGGGTGAATTCCTGGAGAATGTTTCTCTGCGGGCCGAGGGCGATCACGAACGGCCGGGGCGCGGCAAGGCCGTCCTCCGGGCCGAAGCGGTGACCCTGATGACCATGCATGCCGCCAAGGGACTGGAATTCCCGGTGGTGTTTGTCTGCGGAGTGGAAGAAGGCATGATCCCCTACACCTGGCGCGAGACCGATCCGGATGAGGAGCGCCGGCTGTTTTATGTTGCCATGACCAGAGCCGAGCAGAGGCTTTATCTGACCAGCGCGGCCCGCCGCCGGATTCGGGGTAAACCGGTTGACGCCGACTGGTCGCCTCTGATCAAAGACCTGCCGGCGAACCTGTTGGATGAATATCGACCCAGACTGCCCGGCTCTCCGGCGGACGGGCGCCAGCTCGAACTGTTCTAAACCCTCATGGCTGCTTGCCGCGGCCACAACCAAACATGAACAAACGAGCATCGGGCATAACCACATCCCCTCTCGCTCGCCTTCACTGGCAAGCCCTGCATTCTCCGTGTTCCTGCAGATAAAATCCCTCGGTACCCCCTTTTCAAAGGGGATGGGGGCCTTTTGTGCCTGTCTTTTATCTTTTCTTCTGACTCCTG
>CAZSTM010000010.1:0-21270 GCA_964609635.1 uncultured Gemmatimonadales bacterium | reverse complement strand
CCTTATCACAATGATCATGTGTGATTTTTGTGCGTTAAGTCCAGAGCAAAGAAACAAGATGCTCTCAAAATTTAATTCATTATTAAAGCCGGATGGTTCTGTCCTGCTTGACGTGTATTCATTAAACAGTTTTAACCAGAAAGAAGAATCCGCAACCTGCGAATTAAATCAATTAAATGGATTCTGGTCTCCGGATGATTATTATTGTTTTGTTAACACATTCAAATACGATAAAGAAAAAGTAATTCTCGATAAATACACAATAATTGAAGAGTCACGAAAGCGTATAGTATATAACTGGTTACAGTATTTCAGCAGAGATTCACTTAGAAAAGAATTTGAAGAAAATGGTTTTAAAGTTGATGAGTTATACTCAGATGTTGCTGGTAAGACATTCGCCCCTGAATCAAAAGAAATTGCTATTGTCGCAAAGAAATTATAAGGAAAAGCAGACACATAACCAGCGCATCAAGGCGGACGCAGCCAGCTGGTTGTGACTTTTCACCTTTGTATCTTCATCTCAATTCAGTCTTGATTTTCAAGACAGTCGCTACATTCCTATATAGAGAAAGTTCTCTGGCCAATGTCTCCCAAGAAGCGACGCCTGGTGATATACGACCAACTCAAGCCGGCTTTTGCAAAGTACTATAGAAAGCATGAGGCAGTAGATCTCTTAGAGAATTCTGGTTTTAGGAACGTCAAAGCGTACCACCGGCACGGGTATAGCTGGAGTGTAATTGGACAGAAGCCTGTTGCCCGACAAAACGCTGCACCTGACCGCTATTCCGCTCCATAGCGGCAGGTGAACCGCAGACCGTTATACGAGGCATAGACCCCACGGCCGAACATTCACTTTTTTATGGGAGACAAAATGTCAAGGAAAGGCCACTTTTGGTTGGGGCTGGCGGCTCTTGCCCTTATTTTCAGCTACACTCCGGTTCGGGCGGAGAATCGGCCGGTTCAGATTGCCCTGGTTACGCCGCTTCAGATTTTTCCTGAAGAGGACCCTGTTACAGGCATCCGGCTCAACCTGATTTACGGGCGAAATGTCTCGATTACCGGCATAGATTTAGGACTGGTCAACCATACTACTGAAGGCATGTCCCTGGGGGCGCAGTTTGGGATGGTTGGTGTGGCCGATGCAGACTTCACAGGCTGGCAAGACAACTGGGTGAACGTGACAAAAGGCAGGTTCGAGGGATTACAGTGGGGAACTGTCAACTACGCTAAGAACATGAACGGGCTCCAGCTCGGCCTGGTGAATTACGCGGAGAGCATGAATGGTCTTCAGCTCGGACTTGTGAATATAATCCGGGTCGGAGGCGTGCTTCCGGTCCTGCCCATCGTTAACTGGTCGTTCTAGCGAACCAATTAGGCCGGGTACTTGCGATTATTTTTCGTTTTATAGCTTTTAAAATATTACTTTTAAAACCTCGGCGCTTCTTATACCCGAGTTCGTCAGACCGACCAAATCAAACTAAGGTTTGACTGACTTTCTTATTCTGACTCCTGACTACTGTATTCTGACTACTGTTTTTATGTATTTATATTTCAAGGACTAATCACCGCGAGTACCCGACCTACGTGGAAAGCATCTCAATCAAAGGCGCCCGCCAGCACAACCTGAAAAACATCGACCTCGAGCTGCCGCGAAAAGCCCTGGTGGTGGTAAGCGGTCTGTCCGGTTCGGGAAAAAGCTCGCTGGTATTCGACACCGTTTACCAGGAAAGCCGGCGGCGTTTTTTCGAGACCCTGCCGACCTATGTGCTCCAGTTCATGGAACGGGTGCCGCGGGCCGATTTCGATTTTATCGAGGGCTTGAGCCCGGCGGTTGCCCTGGAGCAGCGCAACCCTGTGCAGACCTCCCGCAGCACGGTGGGCACGCTCACTGAAATCTACGACTACCTCAAAGTGATTTTCGCCCGCGCCGGATTGACTGTCTGCCCGGGGTGCGGCCGCAGTGTGGTTCCCGACACCCCTGAGGCGGTAAGTCGCGAGCTTCTGGAATCTTTTCCCGGCCGCCGGGCAAGCGTGGCTTTCGCCCCGCCCCGCTCGGGCACGGTCGGCCCCGAGACAATCCGCGAAAGCCTGTTGGCGCTCGGTTTCCTGCGGGTGATCTGCGACCCCGGGGGCGCTGCCCTTCGTCTGGATGAGGACACCGCGCTGGAAAGACTCAACCATCAGGAGAAGTTCTACGTGGTTCTCGACCGCCTCCGGCTGGAGCCGGCTCAAGCGGGCCGCCTGGCCGAGAGCCTGAGGGAGGCTTTCCAGCATGGCGAGGGAGCGCTGCGGGTTTACCCGGAGGACGGCGAGCCGCTGGATTTTTCCAGCCGCTTCCACTGTGCTCTCTGCGACCGGAACTTCCCTGAACCCTCACCCAACCTGTTTTCTTTCAACAGCCCGTACGGAGCCTGCCCCACCTGCCGCGGTTTCGGCAACCTGCTGGATTACGACCCGGCGCGGATCGTCAAGGATACCACCCTGAGCCTGGCCCGGGGGGCTCTGGACCCGTGGACCAAGCCCCGCTACGAGAACCGCAGGATAATGCTCAGGGATTTCTGCCGTCCGGCCGGGATCGATATGAACGCAGCCTGGGAGGAGCTGGAGCCCGGGCACCGGGAAATGCTTCTGGGCGGGGCCGACGGGTTCGAGGGTGTCCTGCCTTTTTTACGCCGCCTGGAACGAAAGAAATACAAGCAATACATCCGCTTTTTTCTCCGGAGTTACCAGAGCGAACGGCTCTGTCCGGACTGTTCGGGCAGCCGCCTGAGAGCCGAAGCAGCCAATGTCCTCCTGGCCGGGCAACCCATAGACGCCCTGAGTGCCTTGAGCATCGAGTCCCTGAGCCGACAGCTCGAGGACCTGCCGCAGCAGTTGAGTCCCCGCCAACTGGAAGCCGCGGCGGACCCCTTGCACGAGATCGGCAGCCGCCTCGCCTACCTGAAAGATATCGGCCTGGGGTACCTGAGCCTGGATCGCATGACCAAAACCCTCTCGGGCGGCGAGTACCAGCGGATAATGCTCACCCGGCTGCTGGGCAGCGGGCTGACCGAAACCCTTTTCGTGCTCGATGAGCCGACCATCGGCCTGCACCAGCGCGACACCCGCCGCCTGATCCGGGTAATGCGCCGCCTGGTCGACTCGGGCAACAGCCTGCTGGTGGTCGAACACGACCGGGAGGTAATCGGTGCCGCCGATTACCTGATCGAGCTGGGACCGGGGTCCGGGGAACAGGGAGGCCGGGTGGTATTCAGCGGCTCGGCGCCAGAGTTTGTCGGAGCCGATACTCCCACCGCCAACTGGCTTGCCGAACGGTCCCGCCCGAAACCGCCTAAAACCAGGAAGCCCCGCGGGTCTTTGCGGATCGAGGGCGCGAACTTTCACAACCTGAAAAAAATCGATGTCCGGATACCGCTGCAAAGTTTCACCTGTATCAGCGGAGTGAGCGGCAGCGGAAAAAGCTCCCTGGTAACCGGGGTTATCCACCCGGGGGTCGAAAGCGCTACCTCGCACCGTCCGGCCGGCGGCGTGATACCCGAAAGATACCAACGGATCGAGGGTCACCGGGCCTTGAGCGCCGTGGTGCTGATCGACCAGTCTCCGATCGGCAAGACTCCCCGCTCCAACCCGGTCACCTATATCAAGGCCTTTGATGAAATCCGCCGGGTGTTTGCAAACACCTCCGCAGCCAGGCGTCTGGGGCTGGCTCCGGGCCATTTTTCGTTCAACACCGCCGGCGGGCGCTGCGAACAATGCAAAGGAGCAGGCTACCAGCGGATCGAGATGCATTTCATGGCGGACATCTTTGTTCCCTGCGAGACCTGCCGGGGCCGACGGTTCAAAGCTTCCACGCTGGTCATTCGCTACCGCCGCTGTTCGATTGACGATGTCCTGGAAATGACTGTCAACCAGGCGATCGAGTTTTTCAGCGAGCACACCAGGATCGGCAAGCCGCTCTGGCTGCTGCAGTCGGTGGGCCTGGGCTATCTGAAACTGGGCCAGAGTGCCACCACCCTGTCAGGCGGCGAGAGCCAGCGGTTGAAAATAGCCCGACAGCTGGCGGAAGCCGGCCGCACCCGCCGCCGGGGCAAGCTCTACATCCTGGATGAACCGACCACCGGCCTGCACACCGTGGAAGTCCGCAAGCTGCTCCGCGTGCTCGACCGTCTGATCGAAGCCGGCAACACCGTTCTGGTGGTGGAACACCATCCCGAGGTGATCGCCCACGCCGACTGGATAATCGACCTGGGGCCCGAGGGCGGTGAGGCCGGGGGCCGGGTGGTGGTGCAGGGACCGCCGGAGAAAGTGGCCGCTTGCCGGGCCAGCCACACCGGTGAATTGCTCAGGAACTGAATTGGTCTTTGATTGAAGGCGCAGGATACAATACCCGGTTATTTCGCCTTGCGTGTGAAACTCCAAGTTTCTCCTTGACAGGCGGGTCATTACCGGCCAATATTCTATTGAGAGAAATTTGCGTTTTTTTGAATACCCGGCCCCCCTCCTTCGTCCAACATAACGGCAAATGAAAAACCACTCTAACCCTGCCGGGTACCTGAAGGAGTTCAGTATGAAACGCGAATATCTATACCTTCCAATTCTGCTAATCTGTCTTTTGATTGTCTCGCCGGCCGTGGCTCAGGAGGAAGATATTCCGGAAGATTTCGACGGGGTTCTGGGCAAGGCCGACATCACGGTGACCATGCGGGGAGGCGACCTGGAAGTCTCGGTAACCGTCATGGATGAGAGCATCCTGCGCTACGCCACCAGGGAGATGCGCGATCATCTGAATATGCTTATCGAGGAACACTTAGCGGACAATATGAACTACAACCCCACTGATCCCAACCGTCCCATTCCGTTTCTGATCAATTTCCGCGGTCTGGGCCAGGAAGTGCGCTACGAGCCGTACGAGCTGATCATTTACAACTACGGCCAGGAATACAAACCCATCGAGATAGTTCCTATCTCGCCCAGGTTTTTCGAGCGAGTGGTCTATATCAGGCAGAAACCCGTGGCCGCGATCTATCTTTTCGATAACAGCATCGACCTCAACTCCAGCGACCTGACAATCTCCTACTTCGACGCCCTGATATTCAAAAACTGGCTCAGGGTGATCGAGGCGGTCAACACGGCCAAAGCCCAGCTCGAAATCCAAAAGTCGCGGGCGAGAGAAAATTAGAGCCTGAACCGCATAAGCCTACCGCAACCACACGGGTCCTTTTTCCGGCAGGAAAAGGGGCCCTTTTTTATTTGAAAGGGTGGTTCGAATATCTCTCTCCATGCGGTCCCGAAGCATAATACACACCGTCTCCTTGCGTTTCAGTTTGATTGAGCTTACTTTTTCACACACAAGGATGCAACTTGTTTTGGTTTATCCTCTTACAAGTGCCGGCCAGCGATGAGTGTTATAAACCTGCGGGCCCAATGGTCGTTTTCTCTTGACCGCCTCGATACCACCCGGACTTTCGGCAGAGAACTGGGACAAAGAATCGGCTCCCCCGGCCTGATTGCCTTTTACGGTGAGCTGGGCAGCGGCAAGACTACGCTGATCCAGGCGATCGGCGCCGGTATGGGAGTGACCGGGCCGATCACCAGTCCTACTTACACCTTTATCAACCGCCACGAGAGCGGAAAACTGCCGCTGGTGCATGTTGACTGCTACCGCATCGAGGAGCCGGAGGAATTTTACCAGATCGGGCTGGATGAGTGGCTCTGCCTGCCGAACCTGGTATGCATGGAGTGGTCCGAACACGCGGCCGGACTGCTGCCCGCGCGCCGGATGGAGCTGCGGCTGGCTTATAAGACCCCGCAAGAAAGAAGCGCCCGGGTGCTCCTGTTCGCCGATCTCTGGCCCGAGCTGGACCACTGGCTGGACGGCTGGTCTGGAGATTCGGGCTGAAAACCGGTGGTTTTGTGTGTGATCGGGTGAGGAGATTTCCGGCTGGATGAAAAAGTTTTCCCTTATTGCCCGGGGTGTGTAACCTTTAAGCTTTTAAGCGGTACCTGGATCTACCGCCAAACAAGCGCAGATTGTTAAATCAAGCAATTTGAAAGGTTTGCACGTTCTCCTTTCGTGCAAAGAAGTAATTGAAAAAAGCCGCAGAAGACTTTTTTCAACACTCTATTAATACATTTTATCAGCGGAGACTCTATGGCCGGCAAGCCGGACCAGAAGCGAGCACAGAAAACCTCACGCCGCCACCAAAAAGCCCTGTTGTGTCTGGAAACTTCGACCACGGTGGGTTCGGTGGCCCTTGTGGAGCCAAAAGGGCTGCTGGTTCGCTGCTGCCGGAACAGTCCGGCGCCGCACACCGAGGACCTTTTCCTCACCGTGAAACGGCTGCTGGATGATTGCAGTCTGCAGCCTGCGGACCTGCTGGGTGTGGCGGTGGCGGCGGGTCCAGGTTCGTTCACCGGTGTGAGGGTGGCGGTCAGCGCCGCCAAGACCCTGGCCTGGGCCTCTGGAGTACCGCTTTTCGCAGTAGGCTCCCTAGAGGCTCTGGCTTTCGGTGCGGCTTCCTGGAAACTACCGGTCTGCGCCCTTTTCAATGCCGGGCAGGATGAGCTCTATGCAGCCGTCTATTCCCGGCCCGAACCGGGCGGACCCGTACAGGAGATTCTATCCCCGAGAGCGTCTGTCCTTGACAGACTCTGCGTCGAGCTGGCCGGGTTCGAACGCCTGATCTGCCTGGGAGAGGGTTTCCGCGCCCGGGAAAAGGAATTATCGGCCTGCCTGGGTAAAAGGCATGAACGAGTCTCTCCACGATACGACCTTCCGGATGCCGCGCTGGTCGGTGAGCTGGTATTCACCGATCTCGAACGGTACCGGGTTGAAGACATCTTCGGTTTTGAACCGTTCTATGTCCGGAGCGGCAGAACTCAGTTGCGACTCAAGGCATGAAAACCGGTGCTAAAAACGAAAAGAAGCTCCTCGATGTCAAACTGGTGCGATTGGAGCCCCAACACCTTCCCCGGGTGCTGGAGATCGAAAACCGCTGTTTCTCGCAGCCCTGGAGCGAGGCGAGCTTCCTCAAGCTCACCGATAACCCGGACTCGCTTTGTCTGTGCGCCTTGTCCCGGGGTCGGGTAATCGGCTATAGCTGCTGCTGGGTCTTGATCGAATCCGCCGAGCTGGGCAATATCGCCGTAGACCCCGACTACCAGAGCCGCTCGGTAGGCAGAAAGCTTCTGTCGGAGACCATCAAGATCTGCCGCCGCCGGAAGGTGACCTTCCTGTTCCTCAAGGTGCGCGTCTCCAACCGAAAGGCTATCGAGCTGTACAAGCTTTTCGGTTTTATAAAAGTCGGCCTGCGAAGGAATTACTATACGCAGCCCGTGGAGGCCGCGCTGATCATGAAACTCGAGCTGCCTTAGCCTCCGCCCCCGCCCCGAGCCCCAGGCAATACCCGATAAAACAATTACTTGACTCAATCTCCAGCTTGCAGTTAAATTAACGCGTACCTCGCAGAAAAAAGCGTGTGCTTTCTCCCGGTCATCCAAGGCCGGCCCGGCGAGAGGTTACCAAGATTCGAGTTGCCGTTTAAGGGAGATTTGCGGTGTCCTGGTTCAGAAAAGAAAAACGAGGTCTTAAAGCCCAGCCGAAAAAAGTGATCCCGGACAATTTGTGGATCAAGTGCGACAGCTGCGGCGAGATTCTCTACAAAAAAGAACTGGAAAAGAATATCATGGTCTGTCCGCGGTGCGATTACCATTACGGGTTCACGCCGAGTCAATACATCGATCTTCTGCTCGATCAAGGCACCTTTACCGAGTACGATGAGGGACTTAAAAGCCAGGACCCACTGAAATTCGTCGACCGGATGAAATACTCGGAGAGGCTGGAGAAAGCGGTAAAAAAGACCGGCAGGAACGAGGCGGTGGTAGTCGGTGAGGGGGTGGTTGCCTCTAGTTTCCAGGTGCAGTTAGGGGCCATGGACTTCTCTTTCATCGGCGGCAGCATGGGGTCGGTGGTGGGTGAGAAAATCGCCCGCTCCATCCGCCGGGCCACCGATAAGCGACAGCCGTTGATCATTGTCTCACGCAGCGGCGGTGCCCGGATGATGGAGGGTATCTTCTCGCTGATGCAGATGGCTAAAACCAGCGCTTATCTGGGAAAAATGCACGAACTGGGGCTGCCCTACATTTCCATCCTGGTCAACCCGACCACCGGGGGAGTCACCGCCAGTTTCTCCATGCTGGGGGATATAAATATCGCCGAACCCGGGGCTCTTATCGGTTTCGCCGGCCCGCGAGTGATCAAACAGACCATCCGTCAGGACCTGCCAGAGGGCTTCCAGCGCTCCGAATTCCTCCTCGAACACGGTATGCTGGACCTGGTGGTGCCGCGTAAAGAGATGAAAAAAACCGTGGCGCGACTGCTCAATTTCATGATGGGTTGAAACCCATCCTCTCCCGACCCGGCGAGGTGGATTTGCCGAAGCCCACCCAGAGAAGGGATTCCAGCCCGGGCCGGCGTAAGCTTGACACTTTGCCGGCAAAATCCCCCTTGATCCCCATTTTTCAGAAGGAGAAGCTTTTCCATCCCTTGGAATACTCTCATCCAAATCCCCGTGGTCAAACGGGGCAAGGGATATGAGCGGGTGGTTTCGGCAATGGCGTGTGGAAAAACAAAGCCGCCTCTTGACAGGAGGGGCAGGCGGGATCGTCCAGGGCAATCCGGTTTCAGAAAAAAAACAGCACTACCGGCGAAAAATAAACCGCCAGGCCGAAGACGGCCTTGATGAAGGAGAAAATCTTTTTGCCGATGGTGGTTTCCATTTTATACTCCAGGTTGATTCGTGGTTTGCCTTGATATTGTCTTCACTTGTTCAGACACCGTAAAGGCTTGATAGGTTTCAAAAGTTGACCGGGAGTCCCTGTTGAAAGCTCTTGCTCTAACATGGCTTTTAACCTGTTCGACCTTTGGATGGTCTGCGGCCGGCGATTCCACCGAGGTCATTCCAGACCTCGTTATGGTCCATATTACCGCGGGAACTTTCATGATGGGAACCGATTCCAGGGCCGATGACGAGAACCCCAACAGGGACAAATTAACCCTTTTCTACGAGCAGCCGGCTCATCAGGTGTCTCTGGACGCTTTTCTGATAAGCACTTACGAGATCACCCAGGCACAGTACATGAGGGTTATGAATTCGACCAATCCGTCTGAGTTTAAAGGCAACGACAACCTTCCGGTTGAGACGGTACTCTGGTTCGGCGCGGCGGTTTTCTGCAACCGGTTAAGCAAGATGGCAGGCCTTGAACCGTGCTATGACCCGAACACCTGGTGGTGCGATTTTTCCAGGACGGGTTTCCGTCTGCCGACCGAGGCGGAATGGATGTACGCCGCCGGGGTGGGTGCTAACACCAATTTTTACACCGGTCAGACCGAGAGCGACCTGGCCCGTGCCGGATGGTACAGCAAAAATAGCGGTCAAAGCACGCGTGTCGTGGGTCAAAAGGAGCCGAATGCCTGGGGGCTGTACGATATGCACGGCAATGTCTGGGAATGGTGCAACGACTGGTTCAGTGAGTACTACTACATAAACAGTCCGGTCAATAATCCAAGGGGACCTGATAATGGTATTGTACGGGTGGTGCGGGGAGGCGGGTGGCTCAGCGACGCCTTCTATTGCCGATTGAACTGCCGCGCCTACAGCAGGCCGAACATTCGCAGGACGGATATCGGCTTTCGGGTGGTACGACGACCCTAGTTCTACGGGAGGAATCCTGGTAATCGGACTTACATCGCGCAATGCCGCCGGCAAGGATGAGATTGCCGGCTATCTGGTGGAGCACCGGGGTTTCAGTTATTTCAGCCTGTCAGACATCCTTCGCGCCGAGCTGAACCGCCGCAAAGTGCCGATCACCCGGGAAAACCTGATCGAAACCGGCAACGCCTTGAGAGAAAAACTCGGTCCCGGAGCCCTGGCCGAGCTGGCTCTCGAAGCGCTGGAGAAAGTTGAACAGGCCGTGGTGGTCAGCATACGAAACCCCGGAGAGGTCGAGGTGCTGCGGCGGCGTGAGGATTTCATCCTGGTGGGAGTGGATGCCCCGCTCGAACTCCGTTACCAGCGGGCCCGTGCCCGCGGCCGCCCGGAGGACCCGCGCACTCTGGAGGAGTTCGTGGCCCAGGAACGGGCCGAACTCGAAGGCGCGGCGCACCAGCAGCAACTGGATGCCTGTTTTGCGATGAGCGACCGGGTGCTGATCAACGACGGAACTCTGGAGGAACTTTACCGTAAAGTGGAGGAACTGCTGTGAAACGACTGAGCTGGGATGACTATTTCCTCAAGATGGCTCTGCTGGCAGCCGAACGTTCCACCTGCCGCCGCCACCACATAGGAGCGGTAATCGTGCGGGACAAGCGGGTGCTGACCACGGGTTATAACGGTGCAGCCAAGGGAGCTACCGACTGCCTGGAGTTGGGCTGCCTGCGCGACGAGCTGGATATTCCCAGCGGCACCCGGCATGAGATCTGCCGCGCCATCCATGCCGAGCAGAATGCCATCATCCAGGCGGGCCTGTACGGGGTCTCCATCGTCAACTCCACCATTTACTGCACCCATTCTCCCTGTTTCATCTGTGCCAAGATGATCGTAAACGCAGGCATCAAACGCGTGGTCTCCTTTACCGAATATGCGGATAATAATTTCCCGGACCTCTTCCGGGAAGCCGGTGTGGTTTTCGATGTGCTCCCTGTGCCGGAAATGAAAATCAACCACAAACCATAAGTGCGTTACCGGACTCAGGACTCTGCGATAATCAGCCCAAGTCTCAGGCCGACCGGTCAGTGAAACGACCTTGTTTGCAAGTCCGGATCAAGCCTCGGCCTCGAGAGTTAATTCTTAAATAATTCCGCCGGCAAAACCGAGGACATTCTTTGTCGGAATACACCGAAATCATTCCCGCCCCTCCTCCGCCGCCGGTTGAACCGGATCACCTGGGGGAATCCTCCCTGCGCAGGCTGTTCCGTCTCAGCCTGCCCCTGATCCTCAACCACGGGGCGGTGGTCCTGATGCTCTTCTGCGACCGGATGTTCCTTTCCTGGTACGGCACCGATGAGATCAGTGCGGTCTGGCCGGCTATCTTTCTCTGCTGGGCGGTAACTTCCTTTTTTTATTCCATCAGCACCTTTGTCAATGTTTTCGTGGCGCAGTATTTCGGGGCCCGGAACAAAAAAATGTGCGCCGCAACAGTATGGCAGGGGGTTTATTATTCCCTGGGTGCTTACCTTGTTATTCTGGCCCTGATCCCGGCTTTCAGGATGGCGTTCGATCTTTTCGGCCACCGGCCGGAGATCGCCCGGCTGGAGAAGACTTATTTCACGGTGATCATGTTCGCCAGTGTGATGTGGATGCAGAACAACGTGCTGGCGGGATTTTTCACCGGGCGCGGGCGCACCCATATCACCATGACCGCCAACCTGATCGGCAACGCGGTCAATATAGTGCTGGATTATATACTGATTTTCGGGCATCTCGGCGCCCCGCGGCTTGGTATTATGGGCGCGGCACTGGCCACCACCCTGGCCTCGGTCATTGCACCGGCAATCATGCTCGCCCTGTTTCTGGGCAAGCGCTACCAGCGCGACTACCAGACCCGGCGCCAGTATCGCCCGCAGTGGAAGATAATCAAGAGGCTGATACGCACCGGGGCGCCGATGGGCCTGCAGGATATGATGCACCTTTTTAGTATGGGGCTGTTTTTCATGTTCATGGGCCGTACCCTGCCCGAATCGCTCGCCGCCAACAACATCGCCTGGAGCCTCAACGATTTCCTGACCCTATACATCCACGGGCTGGTGCTGGGAGTAATGACCATGTCCGCCCAGTTCATTGGAGCAGGAAGGGACAAAGACGCCGAGAGGGTGGCTTTAATGGGAGTCAAGGTAATACTCTGCGGTGCCGCGGTGCTGGCCTGTTTTTACCTTTTGCTGCCCGAAAAGCTGCTCTACTTATTCCGTCAGCGGGAAGCCGGAGGAGCCAGCATCCCTTTTGAGCTGATCGCGCCCCAGGGGACACTCGTGCTGCACTACCTGATCGGTTTCAACTTCCTTTTCGGCACGCTCCACTGTTTCAAACAGGCCCTGCGCGGCCTGGGCGACACCTCATTCTTTGTGAAAACCGCGCTGTTTTTCGACATGCTCTTCTTCATGCCGGGCATCTTTCTGGTGGTCCACTTCTACGGCAACAACCTGGCGGCGATATGGAATTTCCTGCTGGTTTACCTCGGGCTGGTGGCCGTGGCCTACTACCTGCGATTCCGCTCCGGCCACTGGCGCACCACCGACCGGGGAGACCTGCAGGAGTCCGCTTAACTCAAGATTACTGCACCAGCAGCATGACAACTTGATGCCGGGTCTGCACAACAGCGGCCCCTGAGGAATCCACCCATCTTTTTGGTTCCGGCTACTCAGGGGCCGAACTCTTCACTGAGCCATGGAAGCGTAGCCGATTCCCTGGATGTCCCAACGTTTTTTATGTGTCCTCAATCTCTGCAAAAAGTCCTGGAAATCCCTCTTCTCCCTGGCGGTCCAGCCTACTTCGGCGTAGGCGCTTAACCGTGGAAAGGTCTGATATTCCAGGCGCTCGCGGGTGGGTATCCATTCTCCCCACATCTGGCAGCCCGAGCCGATGACATGCGAGTGATATTGCTCATCCAGGCCCGAGGGGACAGGCTCGAAGTTATAGGAAGTCTCGAGCGGGATGTCCTCATAAGTGTAGTCCAGGTAGGTTTGAGAATGCAGGGAATTGACAATGTCATGGCCGTCCCTGGCCGCGCGCTCCGCCAGGGCCGGGCTGCCTTTCCAGAAGTGCACCACGGCGTTTTTAGCCAGTTGTCTGCCGCCGGATTCATCCACCACCTCTTTGCCGCCGGCGCCTTTGATAAACCCGTGCAGGTCATCGCCGAGGATTTCATTCCATCCCATCATGCGGCGGCCCCTGCTTTCCAGGAACAGCGACATGCGGTTGGTAAAATACAGCTGCACCTGTGCCGGGCCGGACAGGTTTTCTCTTTCCATCATTGCTTTTATCTGGTCAGAGGCCAGCCAGTGATCGAACCTGACCTCATCGCCTCCGATGTGGATGACCTGTGAGGGGAAAAGCGCCATGGCCTCTTCGAGGATGTTTTCCAGGAAAGTATAAATCCGTTCGTCGGCAACATTGAAGGTATCGTATTTCTTGCCGAAAGTCACCGGAACCTCGATCACCCGGCCGCTGGTGCCCATTTCCGGGTAGGCGGCGATTGCCGAGCTGGCGTGGCCGGGCATTTCTATTTCGGGAACCACCGTGATATGACGCACCGCGGCATACCGGACGATCTCCCTGATCTGCTCCTGGGTATAAAAGCCCTGGTGCGGCTTTCCGGTTCTCTGCTCGCTCCCCCAGCCGCCGGTCTGGGTGTCCTTTCGCCTGGACCCGATTTCTGTCAGTCGCCGGTAGCGCTTGATTTCAATCCGCCAGCCCTGGTCGTCGGTCAAGTGCCATTGGAAAACGTTCATCTTGTGCAGGGCCAGCTGGTCCAGCAGCCGTTTGACTGTTTCCATGCCCTTGAACCAGCGGGCTTCATCCAGCAGGTAGGCGCGCCAGCTAAAACGGGGCTTGTCCTTGACCCGCACTCCCGGCACTATCCAGTCAACGCCGGTTACCCTGGTTTCGCTCATGATCTGGGCCGGGAACAACTGCAGCAGGGTCTGGATACCATAAAAAGCTCCCGCGGACTTGGCCGCCTTGATTACCACCCGGTCGGCGTCGACTGCCAGAGTGTATCCTTCTTTTCCCGTCTCACCGGACGGGTCGGAAACCAGCACCACGGCATTGCCGATGGATTGATAGGAGACTGATGAGGAAAGCGGATTGACCGCGATGGGGTATCCGGTTGCGAGGCACAAGCGCCGCGCAAGGTACTCGGCTTCCTGAAGAAAATTGGTCTCTGCATGGATGGCGCTGCCCTGGTTAAGCTGAAAGCCCTCCCCGTCCATCTGCATCTCCAGGGGCTGCGGGATGATCGAGACCGAGGTTCGACCTTGAGCTTCAAGCTTCGCGGCCGTGACGCTGAAAAGCACTGCAATGGTGACAATGAAAAATATCCTGAAATATTTCATCTTGCCCTTACTCCTTTCCGTCCGAGGTCGTTCCTGAGGGCGACACAGCCCGGCGGCCTGTCAAGCTCCTGAGTCTGCCAGGGGGATCAGCTTTTGAAATAACTTGTCGGAAACATGCGGTTGAGCATGAACCAGCACAGCAGGTTCATCTTCTTGAGCGCCTAGCTGACCGTCGGCACGATGCAGCCGCAAGTGGCGCAATTGACCCCCTCTCTAGGACACAGGGTTTTTTCTTGAAATCGTGCAGAAATTTAATAAACCTGATGACTTTCGACATGCTGGAGAATAGGTCCGGAGGTATGAAAAAGTGTATTTAATTTACGCTGGAAAATGAATCAAAACTTCGGTTCTTATTCGAGGGAGTAAACCGGCAATTTGACTATGGAGTGGTTTTAACCGATATTCCTCATTTCGTAAATCGAAACCTTTGGTTTGGTCTGGTTTGGTTTTCTTTCTATTTTAAACCCTGGATTAATCTATCTAGGTGATTACCATAATTTTCATTTATATCGAATAGAATATTGAACCTCTGCACAAATCGAGAAATAATATCAATGGGGAATAGCGATTTAATTCTCACAAAATAAATTTTTTAATTCTATCCCGTATTTCGTTTGCTGAAGCCGTTTTTAAAATATAGCCCGTAGCACCTGCTAAAACACAACTTTGAACAATGTCTTGGTCGGCTATTTCTGTAACCATTATTACAATCTGGCCTGGTTTTCGTCCTCTTATTTTCTTCAAAATTTCCAGTCCATCTTTTTGGGGCATCTTGATATCTAATAAGATTACATCTGGTTCGTTTCTCTCAAATAATCTCACTGCTTCCTCTCCGACCACCGTTTCTCCGACAATAACGCAATTCAAGTTATCCAATATCTTTATTAATAACCTTCTGAATTTTGGATTATCTTCTACTATTAGCACCCTATTTGCAATTCTTGCCTTCATTTTATCACCTACTCAAAACTTTGATATTAATTCTGAAAAAGTGTATTTAACCGACATGTCTCCTTCCTTTAAATGTGAATCCGGAATATAAAACTTTTTTGCATAATAACCGGACTCGTTTTCAGGCGGGCAAGTTGCAGCGCGTGAAAAAAAACATCATCGCCGATAGTATCCGGTTCGCAACCGTTCCAAATACTCTTCATTTTCCTTGATCCATTTGCGTGTTAGATAGTACCCACCAGCACGGTACTTTGCCCGCCAGCCACGCCTGTGGATGTACTCTCCTGCGAGGCGTTTCAAGCTGTAGAAACGCCGCGTTTCCTGCATAATCGCTACTTGCATTTCATAGGCAGAACACTCTAGAGGTTCTGCCACTACGTGCATGCCGTCATAATACCTCCAATCACGATGTAACAGCCTGTCCTTGCATTCATCGTACGATCTTGTCCCGGGAAACGGGGTCAAGGACATGATCTGTATCGTATCGATGTCGTTGGCGATTGCATAGTCGACAATCTCCCGCACAGAGTCTACTTTGTCCTCGACTCCCACCACAAACATTCCGTGGATTCCGATATTGTGGTTATGCATTCTCTTAATGCAGCGTCCGATATCTTCAAAGTCATGTGCCTTGCCGTATTTCTTCAGGATCTCAGGTTCGAGAGACTCGATGCCGACAAACATTATCCGGCAGCGTGTCTCCTGCATAAGGTCAAGCAGCTCGTTGTCGTAAGCGGCTCCTACGCACATTTCTCCCGTCCACGTGAACGGCACGGCATCCCGCGCTATCATCTCTCTAAGAAGAGCCTTGGTCCGCTTGGGATTGGCGCAGAAGTTGTCATCTCCAAAGCAAACACTGCGGTGGCGGACCGGACGAAGTTCAGCAATGACCTGCTCCTTGGTTTTGAAACGATAACGTCTTCCAAAAACGGATGTTACACTGCAAAAGGTGCAATCATGGGGGCATCCGCGCGAAGTCACCACAATCGGAGGTGTTTCTCCAGAAATTAACTGTGGCGAAAGCGAAAAATCAGGCGATGGAAGGTTCGCATAGTCTACAAGTTCTGCCGTTCCAGTGAAATGAATGTTCCCATCCGGGAGACGGTAAGCCAGCCCGGGGATAGTCTCCGGGGAATCCCCTTTTGAAAACGCTTCAACGAGAGCCGGAAAACTCACATCACCCTCGCCTATTGCCACGTAATCGCAATGATCCAGTGCCTCCTCCGGCATAAAGGTGACATGCGGCCCGCCCATAACCACCAGGGTTTCACCGCTCTCTTTCAGGGCATCTGCGAGCCGATAGGCTTCGTAGATCGTGCAGGAAAGGGAGCTTATCCCCACGATTCCATAACCCCGCAGCTGCTCCTCGCCTACTGCGGAAATAGCCTGGAACCACAAGTCACATTTAAAACCGGACTTCTTGAGGATCGCCCCGATAATAGGTAACCCGACTCTTGGGAGGTAGGTCTTGCTATATACATGTGTAAAAGGCGAACTGGCCTCAACCAAAGCTACTCTGGGAAGTTTGACGGCCATTTCCTTTTTTAGCCTTCCTGGCGGTCGTTGAGAATGATTTTTTCAGCTTACCCAATTAACATTATCAGGGGGAAAAGAAGGCTCAGCAAAGCTCGGCTAACGGCACCTTCGATCCCTCAATCTGAACCAGGCGTTAATCTTTTATATGTTTGGCCGATATTCCTCATTTCAAAATTGGAACTGCTAAAAATGGTTTTCTTTTTCGATTCTGAGCGAAATCTTTCGTCCTTTTTTTAATCTTGGATCGAGAGATTCGCATTGTTTCTATGATTAAATTATCTGTTTGCATCAGAAAGATCAATTATTTTTCAGGTCTGAGCAGGAAAAACCTTGCCCCTGTTAATGGAAACGGCTTATATAGCTTGGAAGTCAAGAAGGATGATTCGGATACCGCGATGCGTAAGGCCCTTTACCAGCCGGAGCGGACGTGAATCATAGGGGGGTAGCAGTCGGATTGTGCTTTTTTACCGCTGAAAATCTATTTTAATCGACTATTCTCGTTCAACAGGCTCGTAAAGGAGGTAAGGACAATGCAACTGAGAATTTTGTTCCGGACAGTAAGTCTCATAGCCTGGTCATGCTGCCTGGGCCTCTGCTGCGGCCCAGGGGGGGCGGACCGTGCCGGGAAGGCGGCGCTCGAGGATGAGCATATCCGCCTGGAGGTTACAAGTGCGGCCGGGCTGAAAGTTAGTTTCAAAGACGGTAAGGATAAGGTTCTTCTGGCCTCCGGCGGCGATGCAGCTTTTTCCCTGGTGGATACCGGCGGGCGGAGGATTCCTTTTGTGCTCAAAGAAGTGCAGCACCTGGACCGCCCATCCGCCGGGATACCGGCCGGGGGCAGGGGGATCAGGCTCGTTCTGGTAGCTCCGGAAGAGGAAGCCTTCCTGGCCGGGGTGGTTCTGGAGGCCGAGCTTTGCCTCCAGGGCTCCAGGACCGGGGTGGTGGTGGGGAGGGTGAACGCCGTCGGGCTCAGCGCCGAGGTACTCTCCAGGATCAGCGGTACACGTTTTTTCGCCATGAGCGCCGCCGCCGAACCGGGTAGTGAAAATCGCCGGCCCTGGGAATTCCACCTCTTCCAGGGCCCGGTCTACAAATGGGGAGAGTGGTACACCAAAATCAAGCTTCACCCCGAGTATGATGCACCGAACTGGACTATCAAACATGGGGAGAGACAGATCGACGGAGGCGGCCTGCCGCTGGTGTACCTCTGGACCCGGGATGCCGGGCTGGCCCTGGCGCATATCGATACAGTCCACCGGGTAGCAGCGCTGCCCGTGAGGGTTGTAAAAGACAGGGGTGTGGAGCTGGCTTTCGAGCGGCCCGCCGAATTCCTACGCCCCGATGCGCACGGCCGCCTGAGTGGAGTGCCGGTGATGATCGGCGCTTTTCAGGGGGATTACTTCCAGGCCCTGCGCAGCTACGGCGCTCTCCTCCAAGAGGGGGGCCTGCACTTTTCCCCCCCGCCTGAAGAAGCTTACGAGCCGATCTGGTGCAGCTGGGGATTCGGAAGAGATGTCGTGCCCGGTGACATCCTGCGCACCCTGCCGGAAGTTAAAAAACTTGCCATCCCCTGGGTGGTGATGGACGACGGCTACCAAAGCAGCATCGGAGAATGGCCCCTGGATAAAAGGAAATTCCCGCGGGGCGATGCGGACATGCGCGCTCTGGTGGACAGCATCCATGCCGCCGGGATGAAAGCCAAGCTCTGGTGGGTGCCGATGAATGTCAGTCCGGATGATCCGCTCTACGAAGAGCACCCGGATTGGGTGGTGCTGGACCGGGAAGGCAAGCCCAAGCGTGAGCCCTGGTGGAATGTCTTCCAGCTCTGCCCGGCAGTGCCGGGAGTGGTGAAACAGCAGCGTGCGCTGGTGCGGCGGTTCATGGAGACCTGGGGGTATGACGGCTTCAAAATGGATGGTTCCTGCCTCGGCATGACCACCCCCTGCTACAACCCGGCCCACCATCATCAGCGTCCGGAGGAGTCCTGCGAGGCGGTAGCCTCGTTTTTTGCCGCGATCAAGGCCGAGGCGGAGTCGATCAGGCCCACAGGCTGCGTGCTGGAGGTCTGCGAATGCGGCATCCCGCACAATCCTTTCAAAATGCCCTATTACAACCAGCAGGTAAGCGCCGACCCGGTTTCCAGCGACCAGGTCCGCGCGCGGATAAAGATGTACCATGCCCTTCTGGGACAAAACGCCGCCCCTTATGGCGACCATGTCGAGCTTTCAACCGGCCCTTTCAGGCAGCGGGAAGAGCTTGTCGAGAACGGCAGGGACTTTGCCAGCACTCTGGCTCTGGGCGGTATTATCGGCACTAAGTTTACCGCCCTGGTGAGCGATGACCAGGCGGAAGGACTGGATTGGAAGGAATATAAGGGGATACGCTCGCACTGGGAGCACTGGTTCGGCCTGTACAATGCTCTCCGCTTGTTTGACGGCGAGTACACCAGCCTCTATGACATCGCTTACGATACCCCGGAAACCCACGTAGTGGTTAAGGGAGATACTATCTATTACGGGATTTTCGCCGCCGAGTACAGCGGAGAGGTCCAGCTGCGGGGCCTGCAGCAAGGACGGAGATACGCCTTGACCGAATACGACATGCACGACCGGCCTTTGGGAGAAGTGACAGGCGGTGAAAAGGCGACCCTTGCATGCGAGTTCAGCGGGCATTTCCTGGTGCGGGCCGTACCTCTGCAGTGAAGCCGGGGGTGACGGCTACAGGCTGTTAAATATAAGGGAAAATCCCCTGTAGGGGCAGTTTTAAGCCGAAGCGAAGCGAACCGGAGCCATGCAAAGCATGGCGGAGATCCGTGCGCAGCACGACACACCCGCGCTTTCCGGAAACCTGCCCCAGGGCGGGTCTAAGACCCGCCCCTACACGGGGTGTCCGCTTAACCGGAGCGTAGCGGAGATTCGCGCGCTTTATGCGCGACACCGGACGGGGTGTGTTATTCCCCTCTTGAGAGGGGTGTCCGCCCTAGCGGACGGGGTGTGTTATTCCCATATTACCCTTTCCTGAACCGAAAATATCGCCCGTTTCCAGCGTGTGAGACTCCGACTTGCGTGTAAATACAAAACCCGGCCGCTTTCGAGGGACAAGCCCTTTGAGCAGCCGGGTTCTTGGTTTTCTTCCAGGGGAAGGTTATTAGAAATAGCCCTCCGCCTTGAGGTACTCGGCGTTGAGGATGGATGCGCCGGCGGCGCCCCTGAGCGTGTTGTGGCTCAGGATAAGGAACTTGAAGTCGAAAATGCTGCAGGGTCTTATTCTTCCGACTGTAACACTCATGCCCCGGCCGTGGTCGCGGTCGAAACGGGGCTGCGGGCGGTCTTCCTCGGTGCGGACCACGATGGGATATTCCGGGGCCGAGGGCAGCTCGAGCTCCTGCGGGCGGCCGCGAAACTCGGCCAGGGCCCGGGTGAACTCCTCGACCGAGGGTTTTTTGCGCAAGGAGACGCTGGTGCATTCGAGGTGGCCGTCGAGCACGAAAACCCGGTTGCACTGGGCGCTGATCTTGATCTCGGCCTCGACAAAAGTACAGCCGTCTTTAAGAGCCCCGAGCATTTTCAGGGGCTCGCGCTCCATCTTGCCTTCCTCGCCGCCGATGTACGGCAGCACGTTGTCCACGATATCCAGCGCACTCACACCCGGATAGCCCGCGCCGGAGATAGCCTGCATGGTCACTACATTGACCGCTTCCAGGCCGAATTCCACATCCAGAGGTTTGAGCGGCAGCACCAGGCCCATGGTGGAGCAGTTGGAATTGGTGACAATAAAGCCGTTCCAGCCGCGAGTTTTGCGCTGGTGGTCGATCACTTTGGCGTGTTCGGCGTTGATCTCGGGCAACAGCAGCGGCACATCCGGGTCCAGGCGGTGGTTGCGCGAGTTGGAGAAAACATAGTACCCGGCCTGGGCGAATTTTTCCTCGACCGGCCCGGCCACCGAGGCGTCCATGGCCGAAAAAACCACCCGGCAGTCCAGTCCGGGCTCCACCTGTTTCACGGTCATCCGCGCGGTTGTTTCCGGAATGTCCGGGGCCACTTTCCAGCGGCCGGCCACCGCCTCGGCGTAAGGTTTGCCGCTCGAGCGCTCGCTGGCGGCGACCTCGCTCAGCTCAAAAAAGGGGTGATCCTGCAGCAGGGTGATAAAACGCTGCCCTACTGTGCCTGTGGCGCCAAGCACGCCGACTTTTATCTTGCTCATGTGAAGATCCTAAGGTTGTGCAGAGGGTTTGTCCGCTTTAATCACACTTGGGGCGGGAGAAATATCACTCATTTTAGAAAAAACGAGGGGCAAAACTAACCGGTTTTGTCCCTGGTGTCAAGTCCTTTGGGTTTCCGTGACGGTGGGGGAAAATTCTACCTGTCAACCCGGAATAATCCATGCCGTGCCCCGGAGCCGGTTCCCTAACGGTTATGGCGCGGCCTGCCGTTACGGTTTTTTCTTATCTGGCCGACCGCAGCAAGGGATCGCTGGACCAAGCTGTCACAGTAACGCATGAACCGGGCATTCTCTTCCGCGCCTGAAGACTTGTTCTCTTTTCCGCTATTGGTGGTTCCCATCTCATTTCTCCCGGACATTGGGTGAATTCTACTCACCTGCAGATATCTTTATAATGATATCGGCAAAACCCGTGCCGGATGAGACCGAAAAGCCCTTAGTTCATCCACCTTTGC
>CAZSTM010000009.1:4272-21461 GCA_964609635.1 uncultured Gemmatimonadales bacterium | reverse complement strand
GGTCAGCGCGACAAATCCTCCCACCCCGTCAACCCCCTCAGCCGCCAGCAGGTCCATGTCCGTGGCATCGCCGTTGAGTACCAGGGTGCTGCCCAACTGCTCCGCCAGGTAGGCACAGCGGTTACGGTCGGCCTCAAAGATAACCGGGCTTATTCCATCGGCCTCCAGGCGCCGTGCCAGGATTACACCTATCTCGGTGCCTCCGGCCACCATCACCCGCTCGAGTCTGGTGTCCTCGTGGCCGGCCAGGCGAAAAATCTCCGAGGTGGCCTCGCTCTTGCCGATGACATAGAGCAGATCACCGGAGAGGATAACATCGTCGCCGTGGGGAATGATAGTCTGATCCCCGCGGTTGATCGCGGCAATCAGGAACTGGCGGCGTTCGAATTCGCCGGCGATCCGTTTAAGCGGCATGTCGCGGTAGAGGCAGCGGTCGTTGATTTTCATCCCCATCAACACCACGGCCCCGTCGGCAAACTCCACCACATCGGTAGCCGCGGCTCTTTTGAGCAGCTGTTCGACCTCGACCGCGCAAGCCTCCTCCGGGTTGACCATTACATCGACCCCCAATTCCTCGAACGGCGCCAGCGGGTTATTCCCGTAGTAGTAGTCTCCTTTGACCCGGGCGATCTTGAGGCCCACACCATAGCGGCGGGCGATCTGGCAGGTCAGGATATTGACCTCGTCGTTATCGGTTACCGCAATCACGGCATCGGCCTGGCCGACACCGGCATTATCCAGCAGGCGATAATCGACACCGCTTCCCTGGAAGGCCAGGACATCGAGATGATCCTGCACCCGGTCGACCTTGTCCTGGTCGATATCGATAACACAGATCTCCTCACCCTGCTGGGAAAGTCGGCCGGCCAGGTGAAAACCCACATCTCCGGCGCCGACAATAATCGCTTTCATGGTTTCCCCTTTTTCTCTACCGAGGATTCAGCGGCGGAACCTTTCGGATGCTGCTTACCCGAGCCGTTGACCGGCTCCGCCGCCGGTGCCACGTTCTGGTGATAGTGGTTTTTTAGCAGCAGGTCGCTGCTGATTTCATAGAACTGATCGCTCACTTCCCGGAGTTCGGTGCTGAGGTTGTGGGCGAAAGCGTAGAGCTCTACCCTGGGCCCGGTCTTTTTAATCAGGCGCACCAGCGAGACAAAATCGCCGTCTCCACTGACCAGGGCCACCACATCCAGCTGGTTCGCTATTTCGATCATATCAATGGCCATCCCCATATCCCAATCGCCCTTGGCCGTGCCGTCACCGAATGATTTGAGCTCCTTGCGCCGCACCTGGTAGCCTTTCTTCTCCAGCACACTGATAAAACCGCTCTGGTCGATATCGCTGGATTCGACAATGTAGGCCACCGCTTTGATCAGGCGCCGCCCCGCCACTATGGTATCCATCATGGCCTCATAGTTAAGCCGGGCTCCATCGAGCTTCTTGGCCGCATAGAACATATTCTGCACATCGACAAACACCCCGACCCTCATCTGTTTCCTGGGTATCTGATGGAACCGGCGCGAAAGGGCTTCGTTTTCGTCGGGGGAAGGCATGAGTTTTTCAAGGGCTTCCAGTCGCCTCGAAATTTCCTCGATTTCCCGCGATTGCGAGTTGATCAAGGCCTTAATTTCACGGCTAATGTCTTCGAGTCTCTCCATCTGTCCTTTCAGTTCATCCTGGTTCACGATCCCGGCGGGCAACGCTCCTCCGGTGTCCCGGTAGCCGGAGCCGAGCAGCGATTCGTATTCGGACAGCAGGTTGTCACGCCGCTCGTGCAACAACACCCATAGCAAAATTGCTGCGGTATTGCGGTCATATGCTCCCTCGTCCTTCAGGGCGGCGAGCTTCTCGCGCAGTTTCGGTTCTCCCATACCCAAATAACTTCTCAGCCTACCGGAGAGTTCCAGGTCGATCGTGCCCCAGAGGCTGCCCCGCTGCCGTTTGGGTCCGATCTCCCAGGCCCGAACCAGGGTTTCGACAAGCTCATCCATCCCGGCCTGGTGCAGGTTCCCATCGGCCTGAGCTATACTGCAGCGGTGGGCCAGGTCCGCCAGACGTCCGCGTTCAAACAGATTCTCCAGCAGCATCGCCAGCTGGTCGCCTTTCGGCAGTCCAAGCGTGTTTGCATTTTTTCCAATGTCGTTTATGTTTTCCATTAGACCCCTTCACTTATTTCGATTCAGTTTAAATTAAATCACTTTTATTAAATGATCCAAACCTTAAAACTACTCGAATTTTAAAAAGTAATCTTTAAGAACCTTCCTGATCCCGGATATCGATCCTGGCCAGCCGCAGTCCGAAAAGCAGGATGTACAAGATCGTAAAAGCCAGTATCAGCAAGGCCTGTTCGTAATAGATGATTGTCAGAAACAGGGCGGTAAAACCTGCAATAGCGCAAAAGCTGTAAATGAGCAGCACCGCGTCAGTGGGCCTTAAGCCCAGTTTTACCAGGCGGTGGCTGCTGTGATCCTTGCCGCCGAGAGATATCGGCCGGCCCCTGAGCAGGCGAGTTATGGTTACCAGCGCGGTATCGAATATCGGGTAGATCAAGACCAGAATCGGTATGGTCAAAGAAAGCTTCAAACGGTCGGTGGCCCAGCCTTCCGGGGTGGACCAGCTTCCCACGATCGAAAGGCTGGCGATGATAAACCCGATAAAAAGGCTGCCCGCATCCCCCATGAAAATTTTGGCGTGCGGGAAGTTATGCGGCAGGTATCCAAGGCCCGCACCCAGAAAAAGAAAAAAGATGTAGCCTAACTCCTGCTGTCCGTTCACAAATGAAATGAGGCCGAAAAAAAAGCTGCTGATCACGGCCACCCCGCAGGACAGCCCGTTCATGTTATCGATCAGATTGAAAGCGTTGGTCATGCCGATAATCCAGAACAGGGTGAAAGGATAGGAGAGATGTTTCAGCCACTCGTATTGCCATTCAACTCCAACATCGATAAAAAAGTTGACATTGATACCGAAATAAATTAAGAAAAAGCCGGCGATCACCTGGCCGATCACCTTGACATGCGGAATAATACCACCGCAGGCGTCATCCACATTACCGACCAGCAGCAGGATGGTTCCGCCCAGCAGCAGGCCCTGAAGCTGTCTTCCGGAATCCCCCCCAATCAGTATGCCTAAAACGGTGCACCAGACAGCAGAAATCACGAAAAACAGCATCAGCCGGTTGCGGTGGCAAAATATTCCATACAGTAAGGCCGCCACCCCGACCAGCATAACCAGCCCCTCCAGAGGATGGATCATCCCTTTAACCACCAGACCGATGAGAAAGGCGAAATAGATGGCGTTTCCGCCCATCAACGGCACTGCCTTCTGGTAGAAACGGTCCTGGCGCGGCTTATCCACCACTTTCGCGTGCAGGGCCAGGCGTTTGAAAAACACAATCAACAGGTACGACAGCAGGCTGGAGCCGATAAGTACCAACAAGGCCTGGTTGAGTATCATTCGGTCTATTTGCATGGAACAAGGCTCCTTGTATTACCGGCTCATGCTATATCTTAAGTCTCTTTTAACAGCTGCAGCCGGCAAAAACACAACCAAACTGAAAAAATCCCGCTTTGCGCGGCCGGTCACGCTCAGTCCCGGGTTTTCCGATCAGGTCTCAATAGAGTGTCCGGGCCTACTTCCCGAACATACTCGATAACCCGGTGAAGGATGGTTTTCAGGTCGTATTGAGGCTTGTAGCCGGTATGCTCGACCACCCTGGAGATGTCCGGCACCCTGCGGTGCATGTCTTCGAACCCCGTCTCATAGGCTTTATCGTAAGGAATCATTTCTATCCTGGAGGAGCTGCCTGTGGCTTCCTTGACCTTTTCGGCCAGGGCCATGATGGTGACTTCTTCCTGGCTTCCGACATTGAATATCCGTCCATCAGCCTTTTTATCCACGGCCAGGCGGGTAAGGTACTCCACTGTATCACTGACATAGGTGAAACAACGGCTCTGCGAACCATCGCCGTACACCGGAATCGGCTCCTCTTTCAGGGCGAGCGCCACGAAACGCGGGATTACCATTCCGTATCTTCCGGTCTGGCGGGGTCCTACGGTATTAAACAGACGGGCGATAACCACCGGGAGTTTCTTTTCGCTGTGATAGGCCAGAGCCAGGAACTCATCCACGGCCTTGGAGCAGGCATAGCTCCAGCGGTTTTTAGTGGTCGGTCCCATCAGGCTGTCATCCTCCTCGGCGAACGGCACCTTGTTGCTTTTACCGTAAATTTCGCTGGTCGAGGTAAGCAGGACTTTTTTCTGGTAGCGGTTGGCGATTTTAAGAACCATTTCGGAGCCCAGGATATTGGTCTCGATAACTTCCACCGGTCGGCTCACTATCAGTTCCACCCCCACCGCGGCCGCCAGGTGAAAAATGATGTCGCACTCGTAAACCAGGCGGTCCATTACGGTCTCATTAAGGATGTTCTCGATGGCGAAGGAGAAGTTTTCCTTTCCTACCAGGTGCTGGATGTTGTCCATCCGTCCGGTGGAGAGGTCATCGATAATTGTGACACTGTATCCCGAGTCTAAAAGACGCTCACTAAGATGAGAACCGATAAAACCGGCCCCACCGGTGATCAATGTTCTCATGATAGCTCCTGTTAACTGTGCCAAAAATGTCTGAGAGTACTAGGCGCGGGCTTTACTTTCACCAAGCGCGCAGCCGGGCTGGCCGGCTCGAGATAACTTTCAGGGGACGGGGTCCGGGGCAGGGCGAAGGTGAGAAATAAACGACGAGATGCCGGCAATACCCGATGCCGGAATTGATGTCGGTTAAGTTTGTCGTTGTATTAATCAATTTAACAGATATGTTGATCCGGTCCATACGTATTAAATAACAGCCAATGAACCTCACCTCGGACCTTAATCCAGGCCGCCGGCAGCCTGTTTAACCTGCGATTCCTATAATGACCTTTCACCTAAAAGGTTTTCATAGAGATTGTCAATATCGTCAACCAGACGTTTCTTGTCGAAATGCGGATATACTTTCTTCCGGCCGGCCTCCCCCATTATTTTTCGGCGCTCGGGATGTTCAAGCAAATAGAGGGTTGCCTCTGCCAGGGATTTCGGTTCGTTGGACGGCACCAGCAGACCGTTATTACCATCGAGGATCAGGTCTACAACCCCGCCCACCTCGCTGGAGATAACCGGCTTGCCCGCAGCCATGGCCTCAATCAGCGCCACGGGCAGCCCTTCATTGTAGGAGCTCAAGGCGACTATGTCCAGCCCGGCATAGATTTTCTGCAGGTTATGCTGAAACCCCATAAAGATGACCCGGTCCTCTATCCCAAGGTCCCGGGCCTTTTGCTCCAGAGTACCGCGCAGTTCGCCGTCGCCGATAATCATGAAGCGCACATCATCGTAACGTTCAAGAACCAGCCGGGCGGCTTCCAGAAAACAAACGTGGTTCTTAACCGGCACCAGCCGGGCGACAATCCCGACAAGTTTCGTCTGCTCGGGGACTGAAAATTCGACTCTCAGTTCGTTCGGGTCGGCATTCGAGCTGAAAAAAGGCTTGAGGTCGAGCCCCAGAGGTATGGCGATTATCTTTCCCGGTTCGGCCACCCTGTACTTGATTATCTCGTCTCGCTGCTGCTCGCTTACCGTGATAATCACATCGGTAAATTTAGCCAACAGGCGTTCGAGCCACAAGAAAAATTTCGTTCTGAAAAACCCGAAATAGCTGTGAAATACGTGTCCGTGAAAGGTATGGATGATTATCGGCACTCCGGTAAGCTTGGCTGCAATGCGGCCCAGCGTACCGGCTTTCGCCGTGTGCGTGTGCACGATATCGGGCTTCTCGAGATTTATCAGCTTGATCAGCCTGATCAACGCCCGGAAGTCCTCCTTGAAAAAGATCTCCCGCCCCAAGGCATCGATCACAATGGGTTTAACCGCCTTGCGCCGGGCGAGCTCGTACATGTTGCCCTCGGTGGGAGATTCAACTCCGGTCACCAGCAGCGATATGTAATTCCGGGGGGCCAGCTCGCTGTTCAGGATGATGCAGTGCAGGGCCGGCCCGCCGATATTAAGCCTGGCAATAATACGCAGGATCTTATAAGTGCGCTTTTTTTCCATTTTCCTTTTACGAGGGCTTGAACCAGTTGAGAGTTTTGGTCAATTCGGCGGTGAAATCGCTCTGTGGTTCAAATGCCAGCAGTCTGCGAGCCTTCTCAATGTCCGCCAGCGAATCTTTCACATCCCCCGGACGAGGAGGTTCGAACCTGGGATTTATATCTTCGCATTCCATGATTTTCTTCAGGGTTTCAAGCACCTCCAGCACGGTAACGCTTCTGCCGCAGCCCACATTGAGGATCTCGCCGCGCCAGGGCTCCGAACTGGTGGCGGCCAGGTAATTCACCTCACATACATGGTCGACATAAGTGAAGTCCCGGGACTGCCGCCCATCTCCGTAGATCACCGGAGCCCTGCCCTCCGAGAGGGCTTTGATAAACCGGGGGATCACCGCCGCGTAAGTCGAATCGGGGTCCTGGCGGGGTCCGAAAACATTGAAATAGCGAAGACTGATGGTTTCCAGGCCGTACACCGTGGCGAAAACCCGGGCATAGTATTCACCCGTGAGCTTGGCCGCAGCATACGGCGACAGCGGCTTAGGAGCCAGCTCCTCGGTGCGGGGCATCACCTCACTGTCCCCGTATACCGAACTCGAAGAAGCCAGAATCACCCGGCCGACATCCACCTGTCGGGCCGCGAGCAGCAAATTCAGCGTGCCGTTGACATTGACATCATGGGTTAATATCGGTTCCGCAATCGAACGCGGCACCGAGGGCAGAGCAGCCTGGTGAAAAACCACCTGACAGCCCTTGAGCGTCTCCTCGAGCAGGGCCATATCCCGAATGTCCCCCTCGATGAAATCCAACCGATCGATAATCGCAGCCAGATTTTCTTTCCTTCCGGTGGAAAGATTATCCAGAACCCGGACCTGCCAGTCCTTTGCCAGAAGATAGTTCACCAGGTTACTACCGATAAAACCTGCCCCCCCGGTTATCAGACATCTCATCTGTATTTACCTTTCTTTCTGGGCCTAGGCCACGGTACGTCATTGTCATACTGATGAATTATATATACTGACACCGGATAAGTTGACGGTTACTGGTTGCCGAAGTTTTCTTGGTTTTAACTTCAAATAACATACCACCTTGGTGTCCAGGAAACTTTTTAAACTCACCAACTAACGACTGAACCACCATCATCTGTCTTTTTGCTCAAAGACGGTCCAGCCACCGGTAATAGATAATCGCCGCGTACTCGTGTAAAATCGCCCGTAACTGGGCCAGCCGGCTGCCCTCGCTTCGGTGAAAGTAAACGGGATTTTTCACCGGAACCAGATGCAGCGAATCTTGCGTTATTACTCCGGGAGAAACTTGTTCGAGAAGGTGGTCGAAAATCAGCTTGGTTCTCATTGTATTATAAGGGCTGGTAACCACCACGGCCGAGGAGAAATTCAAATCATCCATTATTTTTAGACAGTACAAAACGTTTTCGTAGTTGTTCGCCGCCTTTGCCTCGAGCAGAATATCCTCCGGCCGAACCCCTCTAGCCAGGGCGATTTTCCTCATATCCTCGACATCCATGCTCCTGAGCTGCTGAAACCCGCTGGAAAAGATAATTTTAGACGCTATTTCCTCATGGTAAAGATCGGAGGCAAAATGCGCCCGTTCAATAGTAGAAGTCCCGGGCCGGCCGGTTTCACCAAGGCCTCCGCCGAAAACCAGGATTACGTCGGCTCTCGAGGGTTGCTCCTCAATCACCAGAGGCCAGCCGATAAAATAAACCATAGGCGTCCAGAAGAGCCAGCCATAGAGCAGCAGAACGGAAGCTGCCAGGGTCAGGGCTTTCTTTCGCGACACCCTTAAAGCCGCTCCCAGACGATTGCGCCAGCTGGACTCGGTTCCTACTCTTACTTCCGAGATCTTTTCTCTGATAAGTTCGCTCATGCTTTCTATCTTGACTGACCAGGAATTCTCACGGGCAAGTTCCACCCGTCGGGCATAGGCCGCATCCAGGCCGGCGGCTCCGGTGACCGAGAGACGTTTGCGGATAGCCTGTTCCATTTCGTCGCTGCTGCGGCAGACATCCACTACTTGCGGATGTTCCTTGTCGAATTGCACGATTTCGTTAATCGCAGTCGCGACCACCGGCAGCCCCATAGCCAGGTACTCGTTCAGCTTGGTAGGGTAAACATTGTCCGTGTATTCGGTCTTACGGTACGGGATAAGCCCTAAGTCGAAGTGGCGCAGGTAGACAGGCAGGAGTTCGTGCGGTTTACCTCCGAGCAGATGAACATTTTTCAAGGCCTGGAGCCTCTCCATCGGCTCCTGCCGGGGACCCACAAAAACAAAACTGCTCTGGGGAAGCCTGGTTGCCAGCTCGACCAGCAGGTCCTGGTCCATCCAGCGGTGCAATCCGCCTACATAGCCGATACGCGGCCTTTTGACCTCAGCCAGGTCATTGGGAGCCGGTATGTCCGGATTGGTTCTCACCCTGTCGAAGCGCTCAAAATTAACCGTGAAAGGAAACTTGAAAACAGAGTCGTTGTATTTCAGGCAGTGACTGCGTAAGAGCTCGGAAGTGACGAAAACCAGGTCCGCCCGCTCGGCCATCCGTTTTTCGTGCTCCCTGATCCGGGCCGCTCCGGCAGAGCTGTGCTCGAAACTGTCTATGCAGTAGTAAATCAGCAGTTTCGCCGACAGCCTTTCAATTACCTCCAGAGTCAGAGGACTGGGTAGGAAAGTCCAGACCACGGGGCTGGAAAACCGGGTCGACCGGCACCAGGAAATTAGGACCCGCAGGATAAGCCACCGGTTGAACCAGCGCGCCGGACGCGAGTATGGGAAAGGCAGTACGATCGGAGAAAAAACGAAAAGATTTTTCTCCACCTGGCGGATGCCTTTATACCCGGACCACCAGTTACGCAAGCGCCTGCGCAGGCGATCGTAATCCCTCAGACGCGGCCTGCGCACCCCGGTGTTCTCTATAAAAAGAATCCTGTTGCCGTTGGCCGCCAGAGTGCGCATGATTTCCTGGTGGCCCTGCCAGTTAAAATCCCAGTCTATCGAGGAAAAACAGATTATGTCTTCATTCGTAAGCATGATTACCTTTTCCTATTTACCGCCGAACTCTTTTCAATTCAAGATACAACTAAACATCTCCGCCTTCCACCGGGGACGTCGGGCCGAAAATTATTTTCCGGCACACTACCTTGAGGTGTCTGGCCAGCGGTGTGATTTTACCCGGAAACCAGCACAACACCAGGGCCAGCCGCTGCAGGAGGCCGACCTCTTTTGTCTTCTCTGCATCCCGGCCGGATGGCCTGCCTTCAAGTGCAAAAAGCACCAGTATCAGCAGCAGGCCCAGGCACAGAACGGCACTCCAGGGAGAGAGAAATTCCGCGCCGGGTACCAGCCGCACTACTACCGGCCGCGTCCCGAGGGAACCAGCCAGAAAGGCCAGTACCATAATCAGCATACTTTTGCGGGAAAAACCCGGCTTCCTGAAAAAACATGCCCGGTCCAGGATCTTTGAAAAAAGGCTCTCCCGCTGGAAAAGAACCGCCCAAACCCGGCCTGCCAGATCCCGGGCTCTTTCTCCCGGTGCGCTCAAAGCGCGAACGGTTCGAGCCTTCTGATACACGCTCCGCAACGGAGAACAGTCGATGTCTAGGTAGTCGTTAACCTTGAAAAAACCGATAAACCGGCTTCCGCCCAGGACCCTGCCGGTGCCCTGCCATAAAGAACAGGCCAGCTCCATCGTGCGGCTGCCCGAGAATACCCGCCGGATAAAAGTATAAAAAAATGAATTTTCTATAACCTCGGACATATAATAACCTTGGGCAACTTCAAGTTTGATTTAGATGGTTGAGTCTTTTTTTCAACCTATTCCTATTTAGGCTGTAGGCTGAAGGCTATAGGCTGTAGACTTAATTTAAAGACTGTGGGCAATTGGGTTGCTACCCCAAAATTTAAACCTTTGTATAGGATATAGATTGTAAACTATACTCTGTAGGTTTGATTTTGTACCCCTACAGCCTATGGCCTATAGCCTGTGGTTAGCCGGCTCGATATACTCAGTCATTTCATCTGGGCAAGTCAATACGCATTTCAAGGTTGAAACCGCACTATTTCAAATTCAGGGATTAAAATCTATCAGCTCGACGTTTGCCATCCAGTGATCGGTGCGAAAGATTATCCTCTCGCCGAGAAAAAGCTGCCTGCCTTTATAAAAAAGTTTTCTCCCGTCACGGTAAGCCATTATCTTCAGCCGGCAGCCGATATCCCGTTTTAATGGATGCCTGCCGACATTTATCGATACATTGTCATGGGTTACGAGGAATTGAGCCGGCTTGTTGGAGATTATCCGCTCGATCACCATGGAAACGGGTTCATTATCAATTCTGTCGGTCTCGCCTTCCCGAACCAGGGCGGCTACAGTGGGAGATAAATCTCTGAAAACCACCTCGATTTCCTGCCAACCCGGTTGCACCGTGGGCCTCAGACTGTCCTGGGAGGTTATTACACCCTCGAGCTCTTCGGTTAACAACACTACCTTGAGCGGCATCCCGTAATCTATTTTCTGGTTGGATGAGATCAGGCCGTCATTATTCAGCGAACAGAATATCTCCATGCGGACAAGGCATCTCTTATAATCCCTGCCGAGACTTATCCGATCCCTTGCTTTAAAGCCATAGGGGAGTTCCATCGGTTCTACTGCCATTACCTGCTTGATCGTACCCAGGGGTTCCATGGTTGCAGGATTGAAAACCGGCAGAGCCTTTTTCAGTTGTTCTGTCACCTGCCTGGGAACCTTGGGCAACAAGACGTTGAATTCCACCGGTATAAGCTCTTCTCTGACCCCCGTCACCGAGCCGACCATTCTCTGGCCGTTCAGTGTAAAGGTCAGCAAGGCTTTTGGCTGGAGCGGCACTCCGCGGTAATAAACCCGACCGCTTTTCAGCTCGCAGAGGAGTTTCATCCTGACTTCCATATTCATCGGGGATGATTTCGGCGCCAATTTATTGGGGTCTGTGGGCGGGACTACTCTCCACCAGAGATCCTCCTGCCTTTTGACAAGCCGGACGACCTGAGCCAGCACCAGGCCGTTGTCGGGGTCAACTTGAAATACATTGGGTCCCAGCACACTCCGCTGGGCATCGTTGAGTGAGAGCATTGTCACGTTCACTTCCCAGCGGACAAGATTATCCGGCAGTTGCGGATCGACCGCCGTCATGCCCAGCAGGTATCCGGTGAGAGCCTGGTCCTGGTGACGTAAGGCCAGTTGGGCCCCGGGACTCAGCACTTTCTGCTGGAAAGCCGGCAGGTCTACAAAGTCCACTTCCACCCGCATCCAGGCGACTCGCCCCCCCCGATAAGGTATCGCGTTATTCCACCAGGGTTTGCCGGTGAGGCTTAAAGTATCCCTGGAGCCGCTTGGGCGGACCGAGAGGATACCGGCGCTAAAGCCGCCCGCGGCATCGACTACCTCGGTTCCCGGCCGCAGCCCGGCGGTCGCCGCCTTCTGTCCCGGAGGAAAGAAGACTTCCAGTTCCATGGGCCAAAAATATTTTCCCCGATCCTCGACCTTGGGTGGAGGAGCCGGCGCCGGCTCAGCTGTCACCGCGAAAATCTGCTCCTTGGCCCTGGTAACATAAATAGCCTGGCGGTTAAAAAGATCCAGGGTTACCACTTCCAGTTCAACCTGGTACTGGCCGGGTTGAAGTGCGGGGGGTACCGTGAAAACCACCAGGTCCCGCACTCTTTTCTCGATCTCCCCGTTAAGCTGCACCACTTCACCCTGAAAATCCTTTGGTATCAATCTCACTCTGGCCAAGCCCAGCCGTCTCTCGTTGACCAGAGTCAGGGTGACTCTAGGAGATTCGCCGACCATCATCTGCTTGGGGTTGATTTCTTCCATGGCCAGGACCGGCTGCCGGTAAATCAGATAAACCGTCACCCCCAGATAAACCAGAATGACCGCCCCGATCAACAAGACCAGGTCCAACAGGTTGATCAGGCCGAATAAACGCCCTTTTTCATCGATGATCATTTATCATCTCCTCTAACTTAGGTGTCGTTTCACTATTCGGGCTTCTGTAACCAGGATCAACTGTTACTAAACTGTCTGAAAACTTGTGAAAAAGCAATTTTTTCCCTCTGGGCGGCTCAGCTCCGGGCGGCCTTACGAATCACTCTTTCAAGCACCGGAGCCCAGAGATCGACACTGAACTTGCGCTCGACAGTTTGACGGCCGTTATTTCCCAGGCGTTCTCGCAACTGGTTATCTTCGACCAGCCGGCAAATCGTCTCGACCCAGGCATCCTCATCCGCCGGCAGGAAACCGTTGATTCCCTCGGAGACAACCTCACGATTCATGCCCACCGGGCTGCAGACCGCCGGAATGCCGACAGCCAGATACTCGATGGCCTTGAACGCACACTTGCCCCGGGTCCATTCGTTGTCCGGCATGGGCATAATCCCGATGTCGAAAGATTGCAACTGCTCGATCTCGGATTCAAGCGACCACGCGACACAAGTCACGCCGGCAGGCAGCGGGTCTGCGAGATTTCCTCCCACGATTAGAAACCGCGCCTGCGAACCGCAGTGCTCCAGCACCCGTTCGAATACCCGCCGACAGGGTTCCAGAAAGACTATGGTGGTGGAGCTGCCGATCCAGCCGATCACCAGCGTTTCTCGATCTTTCCCGGCTCGCCGTGGTACGAAATTTTTCGTGTCAACCACCGTGGGTATGATTTCTATTTCTCGGGCCCCGGATGCTTTAGCGTAATCGGCCAGGTAGGTATTGCCTGCCACGGTCACCCGGCTGCCGCGGATAATCCGGGCCACTTTGCCCGGACACTTGAACCGGCCGAAAGGACGGTTCGGCTCGGCGACATTGGGCAAAAACAGGGCATCATCGAAATCGTAAATATAAGGTTTGCCCGTCCAGGACAGCAGGGTCTCAAACCATGCCGGTCCCACCGGGAAAGCCTCCCGGTGGATGAACACCACATCGTAGCGCACCGCCCGCACCAGGTCCAGCAGGCGGTTGAAACCACACAGAAGCCCCAGAACGAGTTTAGTCCACAGGCGCCCCGGCCGGTAAAGTATGCGCCATAAAGTCTCGCTGTAAAAAGGCCGGACCGCGCAGGCTATACCCAGCGACTCAAGATACCCGGAGAACTGCAGGACGCGGAAACGGTTGCTTGCCCCTTGTTTCGGGTAAGGAACGAGGAAAAGGACTTTCATCGATCCTCCGGTCGGGATGAAAACATTCCGCGGTAGAGTTCCAGGTAGCTCCTAACGGCCCCTTCCAATGAAAACTCTCCTGAGGCGGTCTCCCTGCATCTGGAGGCCAGAGAACCGTCCTTTAATAAATTTATCAGTTCCTCGACCCCTTTGTCGTACTGAGGACGGTCGAGTTTATCCAGCACCACTCCTACTCCGGCTTCTCTGACCTGTCGGTCGTGGTCTCCCACTCCGGCGTTGATCACTACCGGCAGACCACAGGCCAGGCTCTCGGCGAACTTGGTCGCGCAGGAAGCCTGCTTGGAAAAGGTAGGCCTGATAAAAAATATCGAACAGTCCGCCTCTCTCAGGGCCTCGGGGACCCGTTGATAGGGCAGACTGCCGACCGTAATGTTCCCGGCGGCTTCTGCCGTAAGACCGAGCCCGGCCATAGCCTGCTCCAGCACTGCCGGATCCGAAGGGGTGAGCACCCTGAAACGGCTGCCCGGAACCCGCGACCACAGCGCGGCATAAAAAGAGAGCATCTCCTCGATCAGGTACCAGGTGCCCAGGCTGCCGAGATAAATCAGCCGTAAACCGCCCGAAACCCGGGGGTCCGGTAATCTATCGGCGGGCCTGAAAAGCTCCAGGTCCACGCAGGTCGGGATCACCGCCAGAGGCGGACGGGGATTTCGATCTTTAAGCCATCGCTCCACAATACCCGCGCCCTGCCGGCTTAAGACCACCACCGCATCGGCCCTTTTAAGAAAGCTCTGCTCCAGGGTCTTGAATATCCGGAAGACCATGCCGCCGGCAGGCCACAGCCCACCCTCCACCCTTTCATCAGCCCAGAAACCGCGCATGTCGAACAAAAACCGCCTGCCCGGCAGGATGCTCAAAACCAACCCTATCAGTGCCGCGATATAACTGCGCGCATGGATCAGTCTGATCCGGTGACAAACTGTCAGCCGCAGGCCGGCCAGCACACCCCGGATTATATCCCAGCAAGTGGCGGCTATCGCCGGCCGCTGATGGTAAGTTAAATATCGCCATTTTACCCCGCAAGAGGCCAAGCCGGTTTGCAGAAGTTTCAGCTCGTTGCCGGCGGAAAGCCTCTCGGGCTTCTCAAAGCTCAGTACCCACAGCCCGACTCCGGATTTACCAAGGGCCCTCAGGTACGGCTGCACCTGGGAGTAACCCAGCGGATCGAGCAGCCCGTCATAGCTGATATATAGCACACGATGCATCATGGCATGAATTTACCCTCAAGAGAAATCCTGTCTCACTGTAGCCTATAAACGTTTTGAGATTTTATTTATTTCCTCTGGAGAAAGATATATAAAATGCCCGGGTGATATTAAAACTATTTGAAAAACAATCACTTGTGTAGGAGCGTCCGGCCGGTCGCCCCTGCGATGCCTGGGGCAAAAGGCCTAATAATCAATATTTCAGCTCTCATCTTGACCTTGCCAATTTTTTCTTCCGGCGATGATATATCGCTGGAAAGCAGGTTAATCCAAAAAAGTTCGCTGCCAGAGTTCGAACATCAACAGGATCCACAGGTGGTGAGCCAGGTCCTGTCGGCCCTCGAGGTGCAATTGCACCAGGCGTTCAACCTCTTTGGGGCGGAAAAAATCCCGGCTGCGAGCAGAGTCTCCCAGCAGGTGATCGCACAGAAAATCGCGCATTTCCCCGCGAAACCACTCACCGATCGGCACGGCAAAGCCCCATTTGGGTTTTTTCAATACCGGGGACGGCAGCCACGGGGAGACTGCATCCTTGAGGATGGCTTTCAGGCGAGGGCCCCGCAGCTTGAAAGAGGCCGGCAGCCTGGCCGCAAACTCCATCATTTTGTGGTCCAGAAACGGGCTGCGGCCCTCGAGCGAGACCGCCATGGTGGCGATATCCACCTTGACCAGCAGGTCATTCGGCAGGTAAAAGGCCGTATCGACCAGCAGGCCGCTGTCCGCACCTTCCAGATCGCCGGCTTGCGCGAAAAGCTCTCTCATAAAAGAGTGTGAATCCGCCGCACCGATCTCGGCAATGGCCGCATCGGCCAGCAGCTTTCTTTTCTCCTCTTCATTGAAAAACCCCACCCAGCGCATGTAGCGCTCCGGCCTTTCCAGTTCCGCTGCATCTGCAAAACGATGCATCCTGGCCAGGAGGTTGGACCGGTCGGCGCCCTGCGGACAAACAGAGCGCAAACCGGATTTTACCAGGCCCCGCAGTGCGGCCGGCAGCATCTGGTAACGCTCAGCCAGGCGGTTGGCGAAATGGCGCCGGTAGCCGGTGAAAGACTCATCGCCGCCATCACCGTTAAGCGCCACAGTTACATGCTTGCGGGTCATCTCGGCCAGGTAGTAGGTAGGAATGGCCGAGCTGTCGGCATATGGCTCACCGTAGCGTTCGACCAAAAGCGGGAGCACCTCCAGCGCCTGGGGACGAACCATAAATTCCTGGTGCTCGGTGTCGTAGCGCCTGGCAATCTGCCTGGCGAAAGGCAGCTCGTTGAATTTCTTTTCATCGAAACCGATGGAAAATGTCCTGACCTTTCCCGAGCCCACCCGGCTCATCGCCGCCACTACCGCGCTGGAATCGATGCCTCCGCTCAGGAAAGCTCCGAGCGGTACATCGCTTATCAGTCGCAGGCGTACTGCCTCACACAGGTGCTCACGCAACAGTTCGCAGGCCTCGGTTCGGCTGATTTTAAACTTCGGCAGGTATTCCAGCTTCCAGTAACGTTCCAGCGAAACCTCGCCCCGCCGGTATTCCAGATAATGAGCCGGGGGCAGTTTTTTTATCCTGTCGAACGCGGTCAGCGGGGCGGGCACGCACATGTAGGTCAGATAATGGTAGACCGCCCGCCAGTCGATCCGCCGGGCGATTCGCCGATCCTCCAGCAGGGCTGCCAGCTCCGAGGCGAATACCAGGCGCTGCTCACCGTGGTAATAAACCATTGGTTTCTGTCCCAGGCGGTCGCGTGCCAGGAAAAGGGTCTCGCGCTCCTGGTCCCAGAGCGCGAAAGCAAACATGCCGCGCAGCCGCTCGAGCATACCCCGGATGCCGAAACTCTCATAGGCATGCAGGACAGTCTCACTGTCGGTACGGGTCTTGAAACGGTGGCCCAGCTTTTCCAGTTCGGTTCGCAACTGCTTGAAGTTGTAAACCTCCCCGTTGAAAATCAGCCGGCAGCTCCCGGTTTCATTGGAAATCGGCTGGTGTCCGCCTTCGAGGTCGATAATGCTCAGCCTGCGGAAAGCCAGGGCCGCACTGATTGTACCGGAATCCACCCCCTCGGCCTTCGGGTTGAGGTAGTAGCCCTCATCATCCGGACCGCGGTGGACCATTCGCCCGGCCATCGCCCTGAGCAGACCCTGTTCAATGGGACTTCCCCGGCTGTCTGCTATTCCGGCCACACCACACACGGTTTTATCTCCCTGAGCAAGGTACACCGACTGCTAACATGACAAGGACACGCCGTCGCCTGTCATTACATCTTTATCTTTTCAGAAGCTTTCTGTTTCTTTTTAAGCTCGTGGAATCTTTTTTTCATGGTAAACCTGTAGAAAAACAGGTAATAGATCGCCCTTACCCCGTCGCGCCAGTTTATTTTCTTGCCTGCCTTTACGTCACGCGGGGTATAGGTTATCGATACCTCGGCAATCTTGCAGCCGAGAAAGAGAAACTGGGCGGTGATCTCCGGCTCGAACTCGAAACCGACTGCTCTCAGGCTGAGACGCCGCGCCACCTCGGTGCGAAACATCTTGTAGGCGCATTCCATGTCGCTTATCCGACTGCCGAAAAGCAGATTGGTAAGGCCTGTCAGGAATTTATTCGCTATACGGGTTACCAGGCCGACATGGGGATCGGGCTTGAGAAAACGGGTGCCGTACACTACATCCGCGCCGCCTTCGATCTCGGCAAGCAGGCGGTGGTACTCCCGGGG
>CAZSTM010000009.1:0-4262 GCA_964609635.1 uncultured Gemmatimonadales bacterium | reverse complement strand
GGTCCAGCTCCGTGTCGGCATCCTGAACGATAACCACATCACCGGTGACATAGGTAAGTCCCACCCGGATCGCGGCTCCCTTGCCGAAATTGACTCTCGAGAGGTGAAGCTTGGTTACCTCGTGCTCCTTCTTCTTGATCACCTCCACCGTACCGTCCGTGGAACCGTCATCGACAACGATAATTTCCTTTTCAATCGGAAGCCGGTTAACCCGGTCGATCACTTCCGCGATGGTGGCTTTCTCGTTAAAAACCGGTATGATCACGGAAAGTTTCATGTTCACTCCAGGGCATGGGAGTTAAAGTATATGGACCATCCAGCTCTATTCATACGTGGTATTGTTTGGTGTTGCTACTTTTTAAAGAAAGGGGCAGATCTCGCCTCTGCGCCTGTTAATTTTCAGGATGTTAATTTATCACTTCCTGCAAGGTGTTATAGAAAGCGGGCGCTGCCACCTTGTAGTCGTAGAGTTCCTGCGCTCTCAGCCTGCCGGCTCTACCCATTGAATCGCAGAGCTCGGGGTCGGAGTAAAAAGTCTCCAGGCAATCTGTCCAATCCCCGGTCTCACGAACGAACCTGCCGGTCCGTCCCTCCAGCACGATCTCCCGGTTGGCCCCCACCGGTGAAGACAGTGTGGCCACCGCCGCGGCCATGTACTGGACCAGCTTGTATCCGCCTTTTCCCCGGCACCAGGGGTCATCCTCGAGCGGCATCAGGCCCACATCCATTCGGCAGAGCAGTTCTTTTTCGGCATCCGCACTCCAGGGCTCGAACCGTGTACGTTCTTTCAACCGGCCGGTGTCGAAATCCCCGGCCCCGATAAAAAGAAAACGCACCTGCGGATGCGCCTGTGCAAAACAGGCAAGCTCCTCCCAGATACCCTGGAGATAAGAGGTGGTGGCCGGGGAACCTATCCAGCCCACCGTAAACCTGTCCGGCTCCCGGCCGGTACGCACCCGGTAGGCCTCACAATCAAGCGGGCTGGGCAGCACGCTCACCTTTTCCGGGTCCGCTCCCCTTGATATGGCCTGATCCGCCGCCGCTCGGCTTACGGCCAGTACCCTGGAAGCCAGGGCCACCTGCGAGGCAAAGCGTTTGTTCCTTTTTTCGCCGCCCAGGTAAACCGCATCATCGAAATCATATATCAGCCTTCGGCCAAACCGCGCGAGTAACCGCTGAATCCAGACCGGCAGCAGAATCCGCTGGATAAATACCGTCCGGCAGCCTGGAGAGCCGAAAACCAGGCGTAATACCGAGAACAACTGGTAGATTTTCTCGATAATTCTGCGTCCCGAACCCGTATAAGCGCCGCCGACGATTCTTCGGCAGTAGCCCTCCGAGGTGAAACTCACCGCGCTCCACTCGAAGTCTTCGGCTTGCTGGAACCGGTCCAGGTACTCGTAGACCCTGATACGGCTGGCCGCCGAGGTCCGGGTTCCTTCCGTGAAAAAAAACATTTTCATCCGGTGGTTACCCTCCGGCGGGAAACTTACCCTTGCATAATCGGCAGAGGGTGGTTAGCGAACCATCTCTACAAGAGCCTTGTTTTATAAAGAGGTTTTTCTTTTATACTTGATCAAATTTTATTCGCGGGCTGCGGCCAGCTCCCGGTAGAGCGAGGCATAGCGGCCGGCGAACTTATCTATGTTAAAACGCTCCCGAGCCACCTCCAGGCACCTGGCGCGCATTCCGTCATATTCCTCCAGAAGTCGGCCCTGCTGAGTTTCCGCGGGCTGTTCCCGGTCGAGGACCGCGCCTACACCGTTGCTTTCGATAAGCCGCACCAGTTCACGGTTGGCCGGGTGGGTCAGTATGGGCAGACCCAGTGCCAGGTATTCGGCGAACTTGATCGGCAGGAAAGTCTCGCTGGTCAAAAAATCTGCCAGTACCAGCAGCGACCAGTCGGCAGCGGCCAGCATCCGTGGGACTTCATCCGAGGAGCAGCGGTAGGCCTGCCAATCGCTCCCGCGCCGGCGTCCGTGGTTTTCGAGCGCCTCGACCAGCGGGGTCAGACGTTTCTCGTCCGAACCGGTCAAGACCAGCAAGTAACCCTCCCGGCCGAACAGCCTGAAAAAGGCATCCGCGCACTCGGCAATCCGCGTGTGCGGGTACCTGCCTCCCAGGGTACCGGAGAACACCAGCACCCGCCTGTGGTCCAGGCCCAGTTCCCGCCGCTTTTTCGAGCGCAGGTTATCATCGGCGCGAAAGAATTCCAGGTCCACGAAATTGGGTATTGTTTCCACTTCAGCTTCCGGGTTTTCCCGCTCGAGATGTGCGGTCATCGCCGGAGACACAGAGATCACCCGGTCTGCGCTTTTGAACATCTGTCGCTCGAGAATCTTCCAGAAGCGGAACACCGGCCCGCGAGGTCTCCACTTGCGGTTTACCAGGCCCTGCTCCGGCAGCAGGGTGCGGACATCGAAAATCACCCGTACGGGCCGTGGAATCAGCCGCCGGGCCGCCAGAGCCAGGAAAGCGGCGTAGTAGTAGCGGCAGTGCACCACCTGGGCTCGCAGGCGGATAATTCTGTACCAGAGAGCGGGCACCGCGCAGAGGGCCAGCCAGGCCAGCAGAAACGGTCCCAGGTTGAAAAAAGCCGAGGGTATCGGGGTACGTACAAGCTCGAGACCCGTTCCTACGGCCGCCAGTTCATCGCGCAGAAGGTCTATCCGGTCGCGGTACCTGCTGAAATTGGAATGGATTCCGCGCCGGGTAACCTCGAACCAGGGAAGAAAACACACTATAGTCAATTCCACCCTGTGCTCCTGGTTGTCTTGAATACGCAACAGGAGCTTTTTTACCTGGTTTTCAAAAATCGCGTTGTCGAAAATGTTTTCGAGCGCGATCAGGTAGATCACACGAGGCATGGCGCCGGTCTTTTTATCTTGGTTGTACGCAGTGTTTTCCGCTCACCTGGGGCAGTATCTCTTCATGAGGGCTATTCTTCGAGCAGAGCCACCTTGTTGTTCTCTTTACTGTACTTTCTGCCACAGGCTCCGCAGGTAATCTGTTCGCTTCCGCTTTCATCGGTGAGTGTCTCCAGCCGTACCCCGCATTTGCACATCCATCCCTGGAACTTGGCCGGCACCCCGAATACCAGGGCGTGATCCGGTACATCACGGGTCACTAGGGAGGCGGCCCCGACAAAAGCGTGCCTGCCGATAATGTTTCCGCAAACCACCGTTGCATTGGCTCCTATCGTGGCTCCCTGCTTGACCAGAGTAGTTATGTACTCGTGCTTTCGCGGGGTGTGGCTGCGCGGATTGATGACATTGGTGAATACCATGCTCGGCCCGCAGAAAACATCATCCTCCAGGATCACCGCATCATAGATCGAGACATTGTTCTGCACCTTGACTCCATTGCCGACAACCGCGGTCGAGTGCACCACCACGTTCTGTCCGAAATTGCAGTTCCGGCCGATTGTGGCCCCGCCCATCACGTGGCTGAAATGCCAGATCCTGGTACCCTCACCGATCCGGGCGCCTTCATCTATACAAGCGGTCTCATGGGCGAAATACTTTTTCTTCTCTTGCGAACTATCCATCTTCATTTCTCCACATTAAGGTATTTTAACCGGTTTTCCCCCCTCGGCCAGCGACCGGCCGGCCGCATCCAGCACCCGGACCACCGCCAGGCCGTCGTGCCCCGAGCTGCGACAGGTCAGGCCATCGGCGGCGCAGGCGAGAAAATGGCTGCATTCGAGCCCCAGCGGCTCTTCTATTTTGAGCTGCGGGATGAGGATGTCCCCCTCCCTCAGGCTCAGCAGTTCGGTATAGGATGAATACTCACTGGTAGGGTTGACTCCCTTGTCAAAAACTTTGATCTTTTCCGAGGCCTGCATGTCATCGAAAACCACCATTTTACGGTTGCCTACCACGGTTATTTTGCGTTCCTTGTGCGGGTCGAGCCAGCTTAGATGCACGTGCGCCATCTCGCCTTGGGCGAAACGCATGACCAGGAATACAACATCCTCGATACCCTGACGGATGTAGGATCCTCCGCGCGCGCTGACCTCCACCGGCATGCGACCCAGCAGGTAAAGCACTATCGAGATATCGTGCGGCGCCAGGCTCCACAGCGCGTTCTCATCCCTTCGCACCACCCCCAGGTTGACTCGCTGGGCATAGATGTAGTAGATCCTGCCCAGCTCCTCGCTATCCACTATCTTTTTGAGCATCTCCACCGCAGGGTGATAGACCAGCAGGTGGCCGACCATCAGCAGCCGGCCGCATTTTTCGGCAAGCCCCACCAGTTCCTCG
>CAZSTM010000008.1:0-21598 GCA_964609635.1 uncultured Gemmatimonadales bacterium | reverse complement strand
AGTAACTCTATCCTTGGTCGCAACTTAGACTGGAGAGACGACCCGACGCTTCTGTTATTCACGAAACCTCCTGACGGTTATGCCTCTGTGTCCATAACTGATGTTTTCTTCCTGGGATTTTCTATGGAAGAACCCAGCCTACTGAACCGCCTGGTACTGCTGATTGCTCCCCATTTTCCTATGGATGGAATGAACGAAGCGGGAGTGGCGATAGGGATAATGGCCGTCCCACATGGCTCATACGAGGGAGATCCTGAGAAAACTACCATCAGCGGCCTTTCGGTGATCCGCAAAGTGCTCGATTATGCCGGCAGCGTAGAAGAGGCCCTGGAGTTGATGGATGACCACAACATAGATTTTTCTTGCAGTTTTCCTTTCCATTACCTGCTGGCAGACAAGTCGGGCAATTCCGCTGTGGTGGAGTATGTGGCAGGTGAGATGAGGGTACTGCAAAGTGAGCAGCCGTGGCAAGCCGCCACCAACTTCATCATCTCTGAAACATCGGCGGAAGAAATATCAGGAAATTGCGAACGCTACAACCACCTTTCCAAGATCCTGAAAAGCTCAGGTGGCGTGCAGGATATGGGCGAGGTGATGTCTTTGCTGAAAGATGTCTCCAAAAATAAAGAGTCTGTGAAAACTGTGTGGTCTGTGGCCTACGGAATGAGCACCGGCGAGATTCAGGTGGCCGTGGGCTGTCAATATGACAAAATTCATACTTTCCGGCTGGACATGCTGGAATAATGCTTGGGAGTTGTACCTCTTCAGAACAAGTGGGACAGTTGGTGATGAAAATCAAGGTGTAGTTTCAATTTAAACGGTCATATCGAACTAATTTCAATTTTCCGTTAAACTCTACGTGCCGGTAAGGTTTGTAATTGATTGCCTGACCGTCAGGATGGAAGTTTCAGGAAAAGCTAGAGTATCCCTATGGTAATTTTCCCGCTCAGGCTGCAGGCGTCCACCGAGAGCCCTCCTCCGTTGAGCTTGCCCGTGACTGTCTGATCTCCGGCACGGCAGACGATATTAAACCGCGGGTCCACTTGAATATCTCCATCCCGGGTGGAAGCCTTCAGGTCCACGGCGGCCGAAAGAGGAAGCTTAATTGCAATTTTTCCGTTTACCGCGCATAATTTGACGGAATCTAATCCAGCTACCTGAGCCTGGATGTTACCGTTGACCGTTTTTATCGACAAGTAACCTTTCAGCCCTTCCAGAATCATCGGACCGTTTACCAGGCTTGCCTCGAGGTTTCCTGCCAGGTTGAACAACATCAGCGAACCGTCCACCACATTGATCTCGATATTCCCCTCGAGGTTTTCAAGCATTACGTAGCTTTTTAAGCTGTTAACGACTATATCGGTGCGCCTGGGTACTGAGACCCAGTAAGTAACATCTACAGGCAGTTCCTCATCCCAGTGGGTTACGGCCCTGATTTCTTCGCCCTCCTTCTCTATTTTCACCTCGACTTTTTCAAGCCACTGGCGAGCCTTGGCGGGATCCTGGTCTTTGGGTACCGATTTCAGGACAGAAATTTCAACGCGATCCTCATCCCAGCCGCTTATCTCTATCTGGCCCTTTAGATTTTGCAGAATCAAGGTTCCGCCGGGTGCAAAGCTGAATTCCTTTTCAATTTCCCGCTCGTAGTCCGAATAATCGACCGCAACGGCCCTCGACTCTGCTGCAATTCCCATCAGTAGTACTACTACAACGCCGGCAATCCTTGCGAACATCGTACGCCTCCTTCCTTATCTTGAAAAAACCAAGTGCTTGTCTACTCTAAAGACAGATGAAACCCTGAAAAGTCTCATTTTATTCAATTAGCCCGCCATACCGTAAATCAACCAGGCAACGGGTGCACGAGGGCGCATAATTTTATGCGTTCAGCCGCGCCTGGCCTTGGAAAGCTGTCGTTCCTCCCAGATCTTGAGCTTTGCTTTCTGCTCCTCATTGAGCAGGTTCAAGAACATCTCGCGGTGTTTTCTGTAGCTCTCAGCATTCTTTTCCAAGGATTCCTGATGGCTGAGCTCTCCGCTGCCTACCGAATCGAATATCTCCTTAATCTCCTTGAGCCTGGTATCGAACAGTTTGACTACCTGGTCGGTCTGTTTCTCGTCCAGTTCAAGGAATATGCACATCTCCTCTAAAACCTCCCTGTCAGTCTTTTGTTTGACTGTTTTTTCCTGCCGGGCCAGTTGACCATCGTTGTCCCGAGGTATTTTTCCGGCGGAACGCACCGTGGGATTCGCATCCGCGGCTGCCAGGCTGATTTCGAATATCAGAAAAATTCCGATCATTTGGAAAAATACGAGTTTAATACTTCTGGTCATTTTTAACTCCTGAATAAAGATTAAAACCTGATATTGGAAAAAAGAACCGACAAATAATATTCTCCGGATCGGAGTCAAACTAGGAAATCCTCATCGTGCATAATCTTAATCAGCTTATCTTCCACTCCAGGCCGGAAGCTTTGCCATAACCTCCCGCGCCATTTCTTCTGCCGCTTTCATGTCAATACCTTGCGAGTGCACGAATTCCTCCGCGATGATGGCAAGTACTTCCTCATATGATTTCAAACTCCCATCTTCGTTTGTACACACAAAGCAATACTCATGGTTTAAATCTCCCAGAGCATGATCCTCCGGCTTGGTGAATTCAAATCCGCACGAGGCGCAAGAAGTGCATTTCTTTTCCATTTCTCACTCCTTTCTTTTCAACTCCAGGTTACTCATGAAGTGTTCGAGAAGTTCCCGGCCGCGCGTCGATATAACCGATTTTCCCGGTGCAAATTTATCCCGGTTGACCAGGTAGTAATTAATAGTTCCAATCCAGGTGTTAAGCAGAAGATGGATCGGGACCGAGCGAACCAGCTTCTTTTTGACATCTCTGGCCAGAGCCTCTTCCAGATAATGGGCAATACCGGATTGAATCAAAAAGATGGTGTTGCGGGCATCCTTCGGCAGCAACGGCCCCTCGATGATCAATTGGGCGTACAAGGATTCATACCGTTGAATAATTTTCAAGTGGGCAGCCAGAATATCTCTGAGTCCGCCGCCCTGAGCGGACAGTTTTTTAAACTCCCTGCCGATAAGTACTCCGAAATCACTGATAACTTGGACTAAAAGATCATCCCGGGTCGGGAAATGAACGAAAACGGTGCCATGGGCGACCCCGGCTGCTTTGGCGATATCGACAGTGGTTGTTGCCGAGATCCCGTTCCTGGAAAATTCCCGGAGTGCACTCTTTATCAGAAGTGCCCTGGTGCGTTCTTTTTGCTCTTTTCTGCTAATGACGGTTATTTCCCTCTTTTTAATGAGTAATTACTCACTGAGTCTTGAGTCATTATACTGTTTCGCAATTGATTTGTCAAGTAAATTTTCAATTTTTTTTAATTTAACAAAATTTTTTGGAGTAATTGTGTTAACCCACATTCACCAAATAAAGATTGAAAATGGTTTTCGAAACCGGCCTGAAGTATTAAATTATAAGAAAAACCAATCATTCAAGAGGTGAAATATGGGTCAACCACAGGGTGAAGGTCTAAGGTCGGTTTTGATAGCAGTCTCAGGCTTGAATTTCATGGTTCAAAAGTGACTACGGTCACTGCGCACTCTTCTCACGAAGCTGATTAAGATCGGTGCGAAGGTTGTCAGACAGAGCAGATATGTTACTTTTCAGACAGGGCAGGGCTAGGTATCGAACGTGTAGCGAGAGGAGAAAGGGAAGGTGGCAGTCATCAAGAAGATATTTGCAGAAATCCTGCTCCGGATCGAGCGATTGCGATGTTGCCCGGTATAAAATCTTACTTTACGGATTGAACTGAGGGAAAATAGTATCTTTTTTCCTGCCCGGACCCGGAAGATCATTGATAATTCTGGTGAGAACGGTTAATTTAGTATGAAAGTCAATAAAGAAACTCTTGGTTCGAGACGGGAAAAGCGAAAGCCCGGCTCCAAAATCGAAAAAGGAGGCCTAGATAACGACTGTTAACTTTGATATGGGGAATATTGTTTTTTTCCATTTACTTAACATAAGGAAACAATGCAGAAATAATCCGGGATAGATTTAGTGCTGAGCCGTTAGTAAAATAAATAGGAGAATATGATGAATATCTATGTTGGCAATTTATCGCGCGATACCACTGAAGACGATTTGCGGGAGGCTTTTGAAGCTTTCGGGCAAGTCACTTCCGTCAATATTATTAAAGACAAGTACAGCGGCGAATCGAGAGAATTCGGGTTCGTTGAGATGCCGTCTAAAGATGAAGCCCAGGCCGCTCTCGACGGCTTGAACGGCAAAGAGTTGAAGGAAAAAACTATTATCGTTAATGAAGCCCGCCCGCGCCCGGATAACCGTGGCGGCGGCCGGGGTGGAGGTAAAGGCCGTGGCGGCGGCGGTAGCGGTTGGAGCGGCGGAGGCGGTGGCCGTGGCGGCGGAAGGCGTCCCTGGTAAACAGTATCCGGACAAGAAAGAGTTCAACCACGCCTGAGATGTCACTGGCAAAGGAAATTGGAGTCTTAAGCCGGCAACACGACCGGATTTTCTTGTCATTATGTATACCGATGTGCCACCCGGGTGTACTTTGCAGGCCGCGAGAGCTGGATTCTTCGTTCTGTTATTGCGGCTCCCTGCTCACAATTGTTCAATACCATTTATGAGAATTTGCATTGCAGGACTCAATACCTTTAGATGACTGAAAGTTCTGAGATCTGCGGATGTCAAACCCGTTGAACAGGATGAGGAATAGGCAGATCACGGCTTACCCCCCGGCGACGCAAACTTGCCGGGGGGTTTTTATTGAGCCGGCGGCCCGGTGACCTGGAATTGAATAGTTGAATGAGCGGTATAGGCGGTTTGCTGAATATTTTCCAATTAAAAAAGACGTCAATAGCTCTGATTTGGAACTAAATACGCCGTTAAGCTGTTCCCTGGAATATTCGGCTGGCTGCCTGGTACCCGGTCGAGTTACGACTTTTAAAAATATGTTTATTTCGAGATAATTAGCCGGTATCCCAGGATGTATCCAGGAAAGGGGTTTGCTGCTTTTTAAGGCGCCGTGGCAGCAGGCAGAAAGAGGTGTCGGCCCTAAAAGTGGGTCTTATAAGAGGTTAATCTTGCACGGTGTGATCTAACGATTTATTAAAGAAACAGCAGCCACGCGCCCAGGATCATAATCACCACGCCCACCAGCCGGTTGGCCACTTTTTCCCTGAAAATAAAATGAGCCAGGATCACGGTAACGATCATGCCCAGCATCGAGGCCGGCTCGGCGATACTCACCTCGATCCCGGTGATAGCGAACATCAGCGCCAGGTAAGAGTAGCAATCCACGGCTCCGGCGGTGATACTGATACGGCGTTTATTCCTGAATAAAGACCTCGCGCTTTGCAGCCTGCCGGTAAGCAGCAGATGTACAAAGAGAAAAACTGTCATGGCGATGCAGGTGGTGAATGTATAGGTGAGCGGATGCACGTGGCGGATGGCGAAGCCGTCAACCGTCCTGGCCAGTGCCACCAAGGCGGAGGAGATGATCATGAACCGGCAGGCCTTGTTTTGGAGCAGGGCATGCAGGGAGAGCAGCAGGTTTTTTTGCCGGTTCAAAAAGGACGAGCCGTAGACCAGCAGGACCAGGCCGCCGATTTTATAAAGAGTCAGGGATTCCTGGAGGAAAACCGTGGTGAGCACCAGCAGAAAAAAGACATTGAAATTGTAAAGCGGCGCCACCAGGGAGGCTTCCCCGTGGGAGAGAGATTTGACGTAGAACACGGTCTGCACGCAGTAAAGCAGCCCGCTCAAACATGCCAGCCACAGGTAGCTGTAATCCGAGGGCAGGGGTGCAAAAACCATGAACGGCAGCAGAAAGAAAGTACCGGTGGCGAAAATCAGAAAGACGCTCTCCTCGCTGCCGGAATTCTGTCCGAGCTGCTTGAAAATGATCCGCTCGTAGCCCAGGAGCAGGATCCTTACCACCAGTGCCAGGTATGCCAGGTGCATTAGCAGTCGGTTGCTGATGGTTACTGGTTAGCAGCCGGAGCCGAATCGATAGATCCGCACGCCGGCGTGAAATTCTGTCTTATCACTTTGTCCGCTATTCCCGCTCGATCGCCGCCGGCTGGGTGTTTATCTCCCGGATCAGATCCGGGTCGAACTTGGCCTGCCGGTCATAGGTGTACAGGCCGTTCACCTCCTGCTCGATGTCGTACAACTGGGTGTAGCAGAAACCGAACATCTTGGGATGGAACAGCAGGGTCTCGGTCAGGGTGCGGTATCTGGCCATGAATTCTTCTTCCGTTTTAGGCCGGCCGCCGTAGCCCCAGCTCTTTTCTTCCTGCTGTCCGGGGTTCCACCAGATGCCGCCGTATTCATCCACGATATAAGGCTGTCCGAGGTATGGAGAGTCATGCTCGGGCCTGTTCTGCCAGATTTTTTCGCTGGTTTTGAAATCCTCGAAATAAGATTTGAATTCAGCAGTATCGCCCTTGTAGCAGTGCACGCTGAAAATGTCTGTCTCCACATGGACATAGCCGCTGGTATCGTGTACCGGCCTGGTGGGATCGACCGCTTTGGTTACCCGGTAGATATTCCTCAATAATTCCGGATTTTGCGATGAGGGCGTTTCATTGAAGGGAGTCCAGGTGATAATCGACGGGTGGTTGAAATCCCGCTCCAGGACCTCGAGCCACTGGGGCATCATGCTCTCCAGGGCCTGCGGGTGGCTGTGATCCATACCCCAGTTCGGGAATTCATCCCAGACCAGATAGCCCAGGCGGTCCGCCCAGTAGAAAAAACGCGGCTCGAACACTTTCTGATGGAGACGCGCCCCGTTAAAACCCAACCCCTGGGAGATCTCGATGTCCCTTCTGAGCGCCCGGTCATCGGGCGCGGTGTAGATACCGTCCGGGTAGAAGCCCTGGTCGAGCACCAGCCGCTGGAAAACAGGTTTATTGTTGATCAGCACCTTGCGGCCCTGAATGCTCACCTTGCGCAGACCGAAATAGCTCTTGACCGCATCGACCGGTTTCCCGTTCTTCTCCAGCGAGAATTCGAGGTCATACAGGAAAGGGTCTCCCGGCTCCCAGAGATGCCGCCTGGAAAGGGTGATAGTAAAAGCCGCGGGGTGGTGGGCGTTAACCTCGGCTTCGCCTGCTTTTCTGCCCGCTGCCAAGACCCTGGTTTTTAAGGTCAGGCCCTCAGTTTCGCCTTCCACCTCGGCCTGGATGGTTACTTTCCCCTGGTCCGCATCCGGATACAACCTGAACGAGCGCAGGTATGCCTTAGATACCGGCTCGAGCCAGACTGTCTGCCAGATCCCCGTGGTGCGCGTGTAGTGACAACCATAGGAGGCGTACCTTTTGCACTGCTTGCCGTGGGGCTGAAGATCGCCCCGGTTGTCATCGTAGGCCCGCACCACCAGGGTGTTCTGACCGGGTTCCAGCTGGTCGCTGATCTCGAACGAAAACGGAGTGTAGCCGCCCCGGTGAGTTCCCACCTGCCGGCCGTTGACCCAGACCGTGGCTTCGTAATCCACCGCCCCGAAATGAAGCAGGATCAGCCTGGTGCGCCAGTTTTCCGGCAGGACAAATGTGCGCCGGTACCAGACACACTGCATAAAGTCTTTTTCTCCGATTCCCGAAAGCTCGCTTTCCGGGCAGAAGGGTACTGTGATGGTTCTCGAAAACCCGGCGCCGAGGTGGAAGTTTCTCTCAAGGCCCGAAACAGAGTGGTCAAACTCGAACTCCCATTCTCCGTTGAGGTTCATCCATTCGGCACGCACCATCTGCGGCCGGGGGTATTCCGGCCTGGGCGGCTCGCCGGCCCGGTTCGCCTGCTCCGCCTGCGAAACCTCGGAGAGCGTGAGCACCGCCAGGGACAGGAAGGTGAAAAAAATCAGCCTGGTTTTCATTGTTGAAGCTCCTGAGGAAATTGGAGAAAAATTTTCGGCTTGGCTTAGAGGTGTGTTTTTTCAACACTCTACCAGCGATATTAGATGTTTTGTCAGGTATAATGTGCATCTCAAAATCGTAATATTATGCTCTCGGCCCAATGGTTAGTCAAGCGATTATTTTTTCTTTCGAACGGCGAACGGCTCTCACCGGTTGCCGGTGTGGCCGCAGTGCGAGAGTCCTGAAAGGCTTAAAACAACGTGTTTCAGGCCTTTTAAGCCGGATGAAAATATTGTTGCACGCCGCAATAGGTTAATTTATATTTTCAGACTTCTGTTTGCCTGAAACCGTATAGAATTCCCGTATTTCTTTTTCCCCGGCCGGTGAGTTAAAATTCTCCGGCGTTTAAGGAGGTTTACACCATGAAAAAGGATAAGAAAGAGACCGCTCAGACCAGACGGGATTTTCTGAAAACCGCCGGCGCAGCGGCAACCTCGGCCCTGGCGGGATTTTCCATCGTGCGTTCCGCCGGTGCACAAAGCACGCCCTCGCTCAAGGTGGGCCTGATCGGCTGCGGCGGCCGGGGAACCGGAGCCGCCGAGAACTGTCTCAATGCCAACCCTGGCGTTCGTGTGGTGGCCCTGGCCGATCTGTTCCGGGATTGTATCGATGAATGCAGGGCGGAGCTCGGCAATCCCAATCGTAAAGATGGTGCGCTGCCAGGCTTTCAGGTAAAGGACAACATGTGTTTCACCGGTTTCGACGCCTACCTCCGTCTGCTGGAAACCGATGTCGACCTGGTGATCCTGGCAACCCCGCCGGGTTTCAGACCCCAGTTTTTCGCGGCCGCGGTGGATGCCGGCAAGCATATTTTTACCGAGAAGCCTGTGGGAGTAGACCCCGTGGGAATCCGCAAGTTCATGGCGGCCGGGGAAGTAGCCAAGGCCAAGGGACTGGCGGTGGTCGCCGGCACCCAGCGCCGTCACGACCCGGCCTACCTCGAGCTGATCAAGCGCATCGATGACAATCAGATCGGCGAGATTCGTGCCGCGCGCTGCTACTGGAACATGGGCACCCTGTGGAAAAAGGACAAAAAGCCCGGCTGGTCTGATATGGAATGGCAAATCCGTAACTGGCTTTACTTTACCTGGCTTTCCGGGGATCACATTGTGGAACAGCACGTGCACAACATCGATGTAGTCAACTGGGCCATGGGCACTCATCCGGTGAAAGCTTACGGTATGGGAGGCCGCCAGGTACGTACCGAGCCGGTGTACGGTCACATTTTCGACCACTTCGCCATTGATTTCGAATACCCCAACGGCGTGCACCTGATGAGCATGTGCCGCCAGACAGCCAATACGGATACCAACATCAGCGAGGTCATAGTAGGGGCCAAGGGAGAGGGTCGGACTGCAGGGGACAGACTCATAATCACAGGCGACTCACCCTGGAGATACAACGGGCCCAAAGTCAATCCCTACGACCAGGAACATGTCGACCTGATAGAGAGCATCCACCAGGGCCGGCCGTTGAACGAGGCGCAGCAGGTAGCCGAGTCCACCCTGACCGCGATCATGGGCCGCGAATCGGCCTACACCGGGATGGAGATAAGCTGGGACGAATTTCTGGCCTCGGACCTGGATTTGAGCCCCGAAAAATATGAATTCGGCCCGCTGGGTGTCCCGCCCGTAGCCATGCCGGGAGTAAAGAGCTCCTAGCTCTTCGCCCGGGGAAGCGAACGGCTATTTTATCGGGAAACAAACCCGGACAATCTTACCTTAAACTTCGGCGAAGACATTTGAGAATCGCCTACTTAGGATTAATCCGCCTTTGAACCGTCACGTGTAATTACCCTAATCAAAAAAGTCCAGACAGGGGAAAAATGAAAATTCTTGAACTTTCCGCCAGGGTGTTCAGACTTCTGGTTGAGTTGACAAAGATGAAGATTGTCAGAATCGCCGCCGCGATATTCGGCCTTCTGGTTATGCTGCTGCTGGTGGTCGCACTCGGTATTCATTTATCGCGCGGGGATAAATTCACCGGAAAAAGATTCAATAAGCCTGAGAATTACACCAGGACTATTTCCGGCACGAACCTCGGTTTTGAAATGGTTTACCTTCCCGGCGGAGAGTTCGACATGGGGAGCCCCGAGAATGAGCCGGGGCGCAGAAAGGACGAGGGCCCGGTACACAGGGTCAGGCTCAAGCCCTTCTGGATCGGCAAAACAGAGGTGACCTGGAACGAATACGAGCAATACGCCATTGCCGCCGATTCCCTGATGCTGGATGCGGTCACTCTGGCCTCACCGAAAATCAATCCTGAATGGCTCGGACGGTTTGCAAAATGGGCGAGACAACGCACGGAATTGTTTGTTTACGACCTGGATGCGATCACCCGCCCCTCGCCCTATTACGGAGCTTACGACCACGGGATGGGCCGGAGGGAAAAACCGGCCATCGGGATAAGCTGGCTGGGGGTGAAAACCTACTGCGAGTGGCTCTCCAAAAAAACCGGCGAAAAATACCGTCTGCCGACCGAGGCCGAATGGGAGTTCGCCGCGCGAGCAGGCAGCTCTTCCGCTTACAGCTTCGGGGATGATCCCGCCGGGCTCGATGGCTACGGTTGGTATGAAGATAACAGCGACTGGGAAACCCGGAAGGTCGGTACCAGCAAGCCGAATGCTTACGGAGTCTATGACATGCACGGGAATGTGTGGGAGTTTTGCGCGGATGCCTACGACTCTACCTACTATGCCACCTTGAGTAGAAAAAAGGTTGCTGAAAATCCGCTGCGCGAGCCCTCCGAGGGACTCAAACCCGTACTGCGCGGCGGCTCATGGGATGACCCCGCATCCGAGCTGCGCTCGGCCGCCCGCATGGAAAAGCAGGACTGGTGGAATGAGCGGGACCCGCAGCGCCCGAGGGGCAGGTGGTGGCTGGTCGATGCCGGTATGGTCGGTTTCAGAATAGCCCGTTCATTCGAGGATTGATTGTCAGCAGCTGCCCGAAGGGAAAATAAACCAGGGGTGAGCGGGCTATAATCCCAGAAAGAGGATCGCCGCGCCGCAGGCGGCTACGGCAAGCCCGGCAATGAAATGGCTGTAACGATCCAGCACCCTGAGGTCAAGGTTTTTCAACCCGGAATAAAGCCCCAGCACTATCACCAGCATCGTGCCGATAGTGGCCGCACTGAAAACACCCGCCACCAACAGCGCGCCGGTAAAGTTGCTCTGGGCCGCCGGGTACATCAGCAGTGGAATCAGCGGCTCGCAGGGGCCGAAAGCAAAGATGAGAAAAAGCACCCAGGGTGTCATGATCCGGGTTGTTGGCGACTCCTGTAGGTGCGGGTGCTCGTGTCCCAGGTGTGCTTTTGCAGACCCATGCTCGGTGGGATGCCGGTGAGCGTGCGCGTGCACTACCGAGCCTTCGTGAAGATGGACGTGGGCGTGATCCCGGTGGCGCCTTGCCCGTGCCAGGCCCCAGAACATGTACGCCAGCCCGAAAACCAGCAGCAGCACCGCAGCCACTTCGCCGCGTACGGCTTCTATCGATTCCAGACGGCTTACCATCACTCCGGCCAGAATTCCCAGTATCCCCAGCACGATCGAGCCTACCACGTGGCCCACACCGCAAAGGAAAGTGATTAGACCGGTGCGTTTTATACTCCAGCTTCCGGCGCGGGCCATCATGATAAAGGGCAGATAATGGTCCGGACCCAGAACCGTGTGGGTCGAGCCGATAGCGAGCGCTGTCAGTAAGAGCGCAAAAATGTCGCTCTGGAACACAGGCTTGTCTCCTTGTAGAAAGTTCAAATGTGTTACTATTATTCGAATCGTGATAAATAATCAAATGAACCGCCGAACACAAGCGAGAAAATTAGTTAGCGGTAAGAATCCGGCTTTCGCAGGATTAAATAAATGGACAAAACGGTTCGGACTGATTTAGTTTAGTAACCGGCTGTCGGATTGGGCAGGTTTATTCAAAAGGTAGATAATATGCAGGGATTCAAAGGGTTCAGCGCTCGTTCTTTCGAGTTTATGCAGGGTCTTAAGGTCAATAACAACCGGGCCTGGTTTGAATCTCACCGCGCGGACTGGGAAACGCTCAAAGCGGAACTCCAGGCGGTGTGTGCCGCACTGTCCACTTTCCTGGGCGAGCTGGACCCCGAGCTCGAGACCGACCCGAGGAGCGGACGATGCCTGGGCCGCATTTTTCGCGACATCCGTTTCACCAAAGACAAACTTCTTTTTCGCGAGTCGGTGGATGTGCTCTTTTTCCCGGTTGCCTACGGCCGTACCAAGGCACCCGGTTTCGCGGTGGGGTTAAGGGCCCAAGCCTGCTACATCGGCACCTGGCTGGGCGCCTCGATGATCGACTGGCGGCAGCGCTTTACAGCCAACATCGCCGCGGCACCCCGGCGGTTCGAACGCTACCTGGAGGACAACCACAATTTCCGCACTCTCAACCTGCGCAGCGACAGTTACAAAACCGAGCGCGTGCCCGGACTGCCGCCCCTGGCTCGCCAGTGGGCCCAGCGCAAGTACTACTACCTGGCCGACCTGGTGCCCGCGAATCAAACAGTCGCTCTGGGTGCGGAGATTGTTGGCCGCATCGAGGAGGATTTCCTGAGGCTCTATCCGCTCTACCTCTACGCCACCAGCGCGCGAGTATCTCAAGACCTGGAGAGATTCAAGCGCAAGTTTGGAAAATATAAAAGCTAATTGCGGTCGCAATGGTGATCGATTGTTTTATTTTAAAGAAAAATTTTTTCTAAAAAATGAGGCAAGCATTGCCTGAAACCAACCATAAAATCATCATCGGCGATTCCAGGGCCATGAAAGAGCTGGCGGATGAATCCGTGCACCTGGTGGTCACCTCCCCGCCTTACTGGCAGCTCAAAGATTACGGCACCGGCGGGCAAATAGGGTTTGACCACAATTACCAGGACTATATCAACAATCTCAATCTGGTCTGGAACGGGTGCCGGAGAGTCCTTCACCCCGGCTGCCGGTTGTGCGTGAATATCGGGGACCAGTTCGCCCGCTCGGTGTATTACGGCAGGTACAAGGTCATTCCCATCCGCACCGAAATAATCAAGTTCTGTGAGACTGCAGGGTTCGACTACATGGGGGCGATTATCTGGCGGAAAGTTACCACCACAAATACCACGGGCGGGGCCACGGTTATGGGTTCCTATCCTTTCCCCCGCAACGGGATTTTAAAGATAGATTACGAGTTCATCCTGATTTTCAAAAAGCCGGGCAAACCGCCGGGGGTCAGTAAACAGATAAAAGAAGAGTCGAAACTTACGCCTAAACAATGGAACGAATACTTCGCCGGGCACTGGAATTTTTCCGGGGAGAAACAGGACAGGCACCTGGCGATGTTTCCCGAGGAGCTGCCCAAAAGACTGATCAGGATGTTCACTTTCGTGGGCGACACGGTCCTCGACCCGTTCCTAGGCAGCGGCACCACCAGCCTGGCGGCCGCAAATCAACACAGAAATTCTGTCGGCTACGAGATAAACGGAGATTTTTTACCGTTAATCAAGGATAAACTCGGAATAGGCCGAGAGAAATTTTTAGGGGATTACAAAGTGGAAATTATCAAACAGGAAAAATTAAAAGCCGATCACAGGAAAGAGATTAAAAAGCTGCCTTATGTTTTTAAGGACCCGGTGAAGTTCGACAAGAAAGTCGATCCGCGGAAAGTCACATTCGGGTCGAAGGTGGATAACAGCGATTCGAAGAGGGAAGAATATTACAGCGTAAAGGAAGTTATCTCACCGGAGCTTCTGGTTCTGGATAACGGGCTGAAAGTAAGGCTGTTGGGGGTCAAGGAGATAACGGAAAAAGCCGCCGAAGCCGTTAATTTTCTCAGGGACAAGACCAGGGGCCGGAAAGTTTTTCTTAAATTTGATAGTGTAAAATACGACGATCAAAAAAACTTGCACTGCTACCTGTATCTGAAGAACAAGACTTTTGTCAACGCCCACCTGATAAAACAAGGCCTGGCCGTGGTGGATAAATCGGTGGATTTCTCCTGCAGGGCGAAGTTTGAAAGGCTCTAACAGACCGGGCCGAAAGATACGCTCCGTTTATTTACTCTTTCCAGGGCCCGTAGCCGCTGATTTCGGAGATATCGATATAGTCGACGATTTTCAGCAGAATCTCGCGGACATCCTATACGGTCAGTTTGGTGGCGGGGTGCCGGACTGCGTAGTTGTTAATGCTCTTTGCTATTGCCTCGGTAAGCAGACGGGTCATTCTGGTTTTTTCGTCTGCACTTTTTTCCGTCATTCTTACTCTCCTGATCAGCATCTGCTCGATTAGCCAGAGACAATTTCTCCCTCATATTTATAGATAATCCGAGCCCGATTGGCACATTCCTGACGGCCGGGAGTTCGGAGATTTTGAAATTGCTCCGACAAAACAGGCGGCCACCTGAGCCTGTTCACTATTTTTCGCCCGGTTTACCGAACGCCCAGAGGGTGGCCCAGTAGACTGGCTCCGGCATCCGGGAATCCTCTCCCTTGACAGATTTCCAGATGATCTCATTCAGGAATTGTTCCTCCTCGATAGTCAGGTCGTCGAACTCGTCGAGGTTCAGCTCCAGGCTGAGCTCGGCGCCGAAAGCCAGGGCAGAGTTTTTCGCGCCGAGGTCGATGCGCGGAGGCTCCGCAACATACGGGCTCAGGTCGGGTTCCTCCATAAAGGCGTTGACCATCGGAATGGCGGCCGCATCGTATTGTGTCATCGGCGGCAGGCCGAGGATCAGTTCAATGGTTTTGAGCATGCTGACAGTACTGTACTGGGTATGGTCCACGTATCCCCGCCGGGCGTAGGGGCTGGCCACGAGGGCTACGGTCCGGTGAGCGTCCACGTGGTCGGGACCGTTCTGCGCGTCGTCCTGCACTACAAACACCGCCATTTCAGGCCAGAATTTGCTGTGGGACAGCGCTTCGATAATTATCCCCAGGCCCTGGTCATTGTCTCCCACACAGGCCTGCGGGGTCAGCTGCCCGGGTTGTGTCCCCCGGGTATGGTCGTTGCCCAGGCTCATCACCTGGAACTGTGGGAAACCTCCGCTCTTCTCGTACTGGTGCAGCTCCTTGATATAATGCAGCGCCTTGCGGTAATCCACATTGAGGGTGTCGCGGATATCGCCCTCGGGCGCCAGATACCCCTGCAGGCTTGCCACCGCGGGCAGCTCCCAGTAGCTGCGGATGCCCAGGCCGGCTTGGCGGGCCATGTCCCATATGTAACCCTCATCCGGATTGGCCACCTCTTCGTAGAGGATGTGGCGGTCGTCTTTACCCTCGGGATTGGGCGCGTAGAATCGCCCCTGCCTCGAGTACCGTGACGGCCAGGTCTTTTCGAGGTAATCCACGGCAATCGCCGCGGTGGACCAGGGATGGCCGTCCATGCTCACTTCCGAATCCACGTAGAAGTTGTCGAACAGTACCCATTCGGTTGCGAGTTTGTGATGGTTGGGGGATACTTCCTCCGGGAAAAGGCACAGCGAGGGATCGCCGTTGCCCTGGGGGAGGTCGCCGAACACCTGGTCGTAGGTGCGGTTTTCCTTTATGATATACAGAACGTACTTGATTTTACTGGGCTCGCCGACCCTGCGGGGAATCACCGCCGGGTCCACGGTGGGTTGGCCGCGCTGGAGCGCGGCTTTCGACCGGTCCCAGCCGTTGTTATGCGCCACCACGGTGGTGTAGTCGGCCAGCGCAGCCTCGTTGATTTCGTCCAGAGCCACCACGGCCAAAGTTCCCCGGAACAGCCGACCGATGTATTCAGTCTCAGGGGTCCGCCTTTCGGTGGGCTGGGGGCCCCGGGGATTGGGGCGGGATTGGAGGCCCTTGCCGTTGGTCACCAGGAGAGTCCCGTCCTTATCGGTCAGGGCCACTGCTGTCGGATACCATCCGGTGGGCAGCCTTCCCAGCAGGTGCGCCGGGTGCTGCGAGACATCCACCACAGCCACGTCGTTGTTGTCGGCGTCGGCCACGTACAGGATACCCCCGTCGCCGGTTATAGCCACGCCGTTACAAGTGGTGCCCGGTCGCGAACCGGGGTAGGGCCGCAGGTCGATCCTGTCGATGACCGTTTCGCTTGCCAGGTCCACCACGTACACGTCATCCGAATTGGCGCAGGCCACGAACAGGCGCCCTGCATCGGCCGAGAGAACCATATGGTTCGGACGGCTTCCAACAGGGATGGTCCTGGTAATGGTCATCTCCGGAAGCGAGACTACCTGCACCGAGTTGCCTCCGCGGGTGCTGACATATGCCTTCCGCCCGTCGGGATGAAACCGCACGTAATTGGGGTAAGAGTCGCAGGGCACTGTCTTCAGGATACGTCCGGCGGAGACCTCGATGAGACTCAGCGTGTTGCTCAGAATGTTGGCCGTGACAAGATGCTTCCCGTCGGGGCTGTAAGCCAGACCGGTGGGATATATCTTTTCCTGAATCACCTGCGGGCCCAGCACCACTGAATCGGCCTGCGAGGCCCGGCCCCCGGTGAAATCGTAAAAGCGCACGGTATTGCGTGAGGTGATGGAGACGGCCAACTGCCGGCCGTCGGGAGAAAAGTCCACCCCGACCCAGCAGTGAGGGACCCGCAACTGCTGCACTTCCTCCCGCGCCTCAAGGTCGATAATCGAGACATAGTCAGGCAGGTATCCCCCGTTGGTAACCGCCGCATACCGGCCGTCAGGGTGCAAGGCAATGGCCAGCGGCAGGTCGCCGACATTTATCTGATCTCCGATAGGGGTCAGCAGCCAGTTGTTCGGCAAGCGAACAGCGGTCTCATTTATTCGTTCCGGTATGGTGGCCTGATTCAGTTCATCCGTGGAAGATCGGCTGCAGCCGAGAAGGCAGCTACAGAGGGCCAACAGAATAAGTCGCCGCATTGTCGCTCCTTGCTTGGTTTGAATAGCGGACGAATAGTAATAATCAAAAAAACCTTAACAATCTAAGATTCCCGGCAGCTTGCTGCGGAGAGTCTTCGATTTCGTTGGTAAGACACTGCAGATCTGTGTATCAGGAAGGCAGGAATACATCATAAGCATAATAACCTGTTTCCCCCCTGAGCAAAAGGACAATTTGGAGTCAAAGTGGTGCCGGTCGGGGGCCAATGAGTTGTTGAAGGCCGTTGACACATCCCTTTTTGCCTGCTCATCGCCGGACACTGGATTCAAGGAGAATTTTGCCTGAAGGAAAGGGATTTCTCTAGAACCGGTATCCCTGGATATCCAGATTGGTTAGGCCGGCTTCTTTTGCCCGGCTTACGGTTTCGCTGTATTCCTTGCGGGTTATCCTGCGGGAGATCTCCGGATATCCGTGGGCCTTGTGCATCGGCCGGTACTGGGACATGATGTTCAGGTAAGTGTTTTTTGGAAGGTTCTGCGCTATCCATTCGATTACCTCCCCGCTGCCGCTCACCCCGTTGGGCATGACCAGGTGACGGATCATCAGCCCACGGTACATCAGGCCGTCGCCGGCGGGCCTGGCAACTCCCACCTGACGGTGCATCTCCAGCAGGGCCGCTTTGGTGACCTCCGGATAGGTTTCAGCTTCGGATGAGTATTTGGCGGCCATTTCACCATCCGCATACTTGAAATCGGGCAGGTAGATATCCACTATCCCGTCGAGCTTTTCCAATATCTCCCGGCGCTCCCATCCGCAGGTATTATATACCAGGGGAAGTCTCAAGCCTCTGCCCGCCGCCATATCTACCGCCAGAACTATATGCGCAGAGTAATGGGTGGGGGTGACAAAGTTGATATTAGGGCATCCTCGTTTTTGAAGATCGAGCATCATCTCAGCCATGTTTTCGATGCTCCTGGCCTCTCCTGCGCCTTGCTGGCTGATCTCCCAGTTTATGCAGAAAACGCATCTGAGGCTGCAGTTGGTCAGGAATATGGTTCCGGAGCCCCCGCTGCCGACAAGGGGTCTTTCCTCTCCGAAATGCGGGTGATATGCTGAAATCTCGAGTTGCGAACTGCTGTGGCAGAACCCCTCCTCCCCGGCGAGCCTGTCTGCTCCGCACTGCCTGGGGCAGAGCTCGCAGCTTTGCATTAAGGCCCAGAGCTCTTCACCTATTCTTTTCAACTCGCCGCTTCTATGAAGTTTCAGATAAGCCGGTTCGAACCGCGGATCGATTTTCGCGGTGCTTTCGACATCGAGCTGCTGTTCTTTCCGGTCGCCGGGATTCTCGGCCGGGTTCTCCGTTTTTTCACTGTTCCTGCAGCCGGCCCATAACCAGGTCAAAGTTGAACCCAATCCCGACACCACCAGATAAAAACATGACTTGATAAACTGTCTTTTAGATTGTCTTTTCATCCGGCATCACCTCCTCTGCTCTCGGAAGGCCCGCATCCCGGGCGCTTCCTCATTCATCCGCCGGCAAATCCTCCCTGCGCCGGATTCACTTACCCAACAGGTTGAGCACCGCGGCGGTCATTGCTGTTACACCCGTGCGGATAGTCGGCTCAGGAACCGGCTTGAAATAGGGGGAATGTAAGCCGGGCCTGGAAGAGGGGTCTGAACCCGGCTGGGCACTGCCCAGGCGAAACAGGAAGATCGGCACCTGGTGAGCGGTCCGCCCGAATTCACTGAAATCCTCACCGCTGGTGGTGGGTATCTGCTCGAGAACCTTGTCCTCTCCCAGCACGGACTGGAATGCTTTTACGGTTGACTCGACAAGCTCCGGGTCGTTGTAGAGCACCGGGAAAAACTCCTCGCTGCGGTTATGGATCAGCGGGAGCAGGTTTTCGGGCACGCCTGCGGCCCGTGCGGTATTTACGGTAATACGCTCGATAGCCTCGAGGACTTTCCGGCGCACTTCGTCCGTAAAGGTCCTGACCGTCAGCTGCAGTTTTACTTCGTCCGGTATGATATTATGCTTGCTGCCGCCGTGAATGGAACCCACGGTTACCACTCCCGGGTCCACAGGGTTGATTTCCCGGCTGACCACTGTCTGGAGCGCGTTGATAACCTGGGCGGCGATAACGATCGGGTCGCGGCCCTGGTGCGGCCTGGCGCCGTGGGCGCCTACACCGCGGATGGTTATATCGATCATGTCGATATTGGCCATGGCCCAGCCCGGGCAATAGCCCACTTGTCCGGCCTCGAGGCCCGGGTCCAGGTGCTCGGCCAGGGCATAGTCGGGGACCGGCCAGCGCCGGTAAAGTCCGTCCGCCAGCAGGGCGCGGGCCCCTGCGCCCCTCTCCTCGGCTGTCTGGCCGATCAGTATAAGCGTACCGCTCCAGCGGTCTTTCATCCCGGCCAGCACACGGGCGGTTCCCACCAGGACTGTCTGATGCATATCATGGCCGCAGGCGTGCATTACGCCCACTTCCTCTCCGGTGATATCCTGCATCCGCACCTTGCTGGCCCAGGCCACACCGGTCTTCTCCTCGATGGGCAGGGCATCTGTCTCGGTCCGGACCAGCACTGTGGGACCCTCGCCGTTTTTCAACACCGCCACCACACCGTAGCAGGTATAATCGGCAAAGGAATATTTTCCTACCGGGGTAGTGACTTCATACCCGGCGGCCCGCAGCTCGCCGGCCAGCCTGGCCGAGGTGTTTTTCTCGAAGAACGACAACTCGGGTGCGGCATGTAACTGCTGGTAAAGCTTTACCAGCGAAGGGACCTCTTTTTCAACGAGTTGGGTCATCTTTCCCCCGGAAACAGGATTGGCAAGGGTGAATAAAAGGACAAGATTCATTATCTGGATCAGCCACGGGCGGTAATACCTTGTCTTTGGCAAAATAACTCCTTTGGTTAATTTTATGGAACCAATTCGAAAGGCCGGCCATAATTAAACGACATTCACCGGATTGACTTCAGACATAGCTCCGATCGGTCTTCTGCTGAGCCCTAAGAAGGATTTTATCATATTTCCCGATTAGAATCAAGCGGGCTTTCGACATATTCCGGCTGCAGGGGGAAAAATAAAAACCGGCCGGCGCGCTTCAATGGATTTTCCATGCGCGTTCCGGCCGGTTTTCTATGATTTAGCTGTCTCGATGCTTCCGTTTCGCTGTATCAGCGGAAGCAGTTGTTGATATGCTCCTCATCCGGAGGCCGGGTCAGGAAGCTCAGGACCACGGTGATCACCAGGGTGATCGGGAAGATCACCAGGATCGGGTCGACCACTACCCAGGGTAATCCGGCGAGGGTGTCTTTACCGAACAGGGCCTTGCAGAAACCGAATTCCACGGCCTCTTTCTGGTGGATGAACCACAGATAGAAGAGGGTGCCGAAAAAGCCGACGACCATGCCGGTCTTGGCCGCCGCCGGGGTCACCCGCTTCCAGTAGAGCCCCAGGCCGTACATCGGCAGGAAGCATGAGGCGCAGAGGCCGAAAAAGATGGCCGTGCCCCGGGCGATAATACCCGGCGGCAGTTTGTAACCCAGCCAGATCACCACCACAATGCCCAACATGATCGCCGCCCGGGTCAGCCCGACTGTTTTACCCTTGGAGGAGGTGACCTGCTCGTAGATGTCGCGGCTCATCGCCGTGCCCATGGCATGGAACTGGCTGCTTACCGTACTCATGGCCGCGGCCAGCAGGGTGAGCATGAAAACCACCCCGAACCAGGCGGGCAAGGCTTGTGATATGTAGAGCGGAATGATCTTGTCGGGGTTCCCGCCGGCGGCGGCTATGGCGATCTTGCCGCCTTCCTGGAAGAAATAGACATTGGAAAGGCTGCCTACTACAAAGGCCACGCCGGTCATGGTGAAAATAAAAATCCCGCCGACAAAGACCGCGCGGTTGAGCTCCCGGCGGCTCTTGACAGTCATGAACCTGACTACCAGCTGCGGCTGGGCCAGCACCCCGATGCCCACCCCTAGGACAAGGGTGCTAACCAGGGTCCACCACCATCCCGAATTGAAAACGGGCATAGAAGTCCAGCCGGCATGGCCGAGCTTCTGGAGACTTTCCGGCACCTTGTCCGCCAGGTCGGTCAGGGCCTGGTGCGCTGCGGAGAATCCGCCCAGTTTACTGTAAGTGAACATAAAGAGAATGGCCATGCCGATGAACATGATCGTGCCCTGGAGGGCGTCGGTGTACATCACCCCCTTGAGCCCGCCGACGATAACGTAAGCCGCGATGATTAACGAGAAGACAAAAAGCGCTACGGTATAGTCTATTCCCAGATTGGTCTCGATGAAACGGGCCCCGCCGATCAGCACCACGGAAGCATAAAGCGGCATGGCCACGAAAATCACTCCGCCGCTGAAAACCTGGATGAACTTGCTCTGGTAGCGCCTGCCCAGGAATTCGGGGAAAGTATGGGCGTCCAGGTGGTAACCCATGATGCGGGTGCGGTTGCCGAAAACGACAAAGGCGATGAAGATGCCGACAAAGATGTTGAGGAAAGTCAGCCACAGCAGCCCCATGCCGAACAGACCGGCCACGCCGCCGAAACCGACTATGGCGGAGGTGGAGATAAAAGTGGCCCCGTAGGAGATAGCCATCACGTAGGGATGGATCTGGCGACCGGCGATCAGGTAATCGGTAGCCGAGGTCGTCTTTTTGTATCCTAAGAAACCCAGGTAACAGATGGCCAGCAGGTAGATGATCACCACTAAGGCAATTGTAAAAGACATAAGCTTTAACTCCCGGTTGAACCTTTACGATTGTGCGCCGCAGGCCTGAGAGCAAATCTTTCGCCCGGGCGGCCCGGACGTCTGGA
>CAZSTM010000007.1:0-22683 GCA_964609635.1 uncultured Gemmatimonadales bacterium | reverse complement strand
GTGCAGAGAGTCACCTGCAGAGTTCTGGCCAGCCCCTTGAACATGACCTCGCGTACCATCGAGACTGTCTGATCGAGCATTTGTTCGGTCTGCCAGAAATAGCCGATCATGATAGTAAGGTGCGGATGCATTCCATATTTGGTGTACCACTCGAGGTTGGGGATGATATGCCTGGGCAGGTAGCCTTTGTTCAGCCGGCGCAGGGTGTATTCGTCCGCGGCTTCCAGGCCGATCAGGATAAAGCGGAAGTTGGCCTTGCCCATCAGCTCGATGGTTTCCTGGTCCAGGTAGGCGAAGCGGGTGTTGATACCGAAATAGCAGCCCTTTTTGTGCAGGCCGCGGTCGATAATCCCCCGGGCGAACTCGCGGGCCTGCTTGCCTCGGTACCAGACCCCGGAGTCGTCGAAAATCTCCCTTACCTTGTAGTCCTCTATCAGGCGCTGGTACTCATCGAGGCTTTTCTCCACCGAGCGGATGGAGAAAGTCAGATCCGGGCCGTTGTAGCGGCAGAAGGTGCATTTGCCGAACATGCAGTCGCGGATGACACTGGTGGCATAGGTTCCGGGAGTCTGCAAGTAGTTGCCGTTCTCGTAAGCGTAGTTCTTCCACTGCACCAGGTCGCGGTCCACATCCGGGGACAGGTCGAGTGATTCCACCTGCTTGAAGTTGCCGGTATCGCGCAAGGAATCGTCCTCACGCCTAATCCACAAGCCTTCCAGATCGCAGCTGTTTCTCCAGTCATCGTGCTCGTCGATATAAGGCACCAGACGCTTGAGCGCAAAATCCACGTGGTTGCTGCGCAGCACGATGTCAGTGCGGCTTTGCTCCATGGTTTCGGCCGGCTTACGCATGGAGTGGTAGCCGGTCATCACCACCACCGTATCGGGCAGGTCGCCTTTCAGCTTGTTGACCAGGTTCCAGTAGAACTTCATCACCGGGGTCGTGCTTTCAAAGACCACTATGTCCGGTGCGGCGGCCAGCAGGTCGCTGTACCAGCGGTCGAACGATTTGCGCTGGGCGTTCCCGTCGTCCCAGTACACCTCGCAGCCCAGGTCTCTCAGCCAGGTGGCCGCCTGGCCGTGAACCACCGGCAAAAGGTAGGTGGGTTCCTTGAAATACTGCACGTTGCGGTTCTGCGAGACCATGGCCACCTGGCCCTGCTCGTTAATAATCGGGGGATACGAAATCGCTATCTTCATCTAATGCTCCGTCTCTATGAAAAGCTTCTTCTATTGATCGGTCTAGAAAAAAACCTCGGTAAAAAGGTAGTCGCCACCGACTCCCTTCCCGCGCAGGATTTCATAGGCCTCGCGGACCATGGCGCTGCCGCCGCAGATGTAGCAGTAAGTATCAGCGTCCACAGCATGAGACCTGAGATAATCGGTAACCCGCCCGCTGAAATTGCCCCCTGGCTCGCGGGAGACACAGCTTATATAACGGGCAGGGTCGTAAAAATCCATCTCATAGCGCTCGGCCGGGAAGCGGACCCCGTGCAGCAGCAAATAATCCAGGCCCGGGTAACTAGATACAAATCCATGGAAAGGCGCAATGCCTACTCCTGTGGCGACAAACAAATACTTGCGCGATTTATCGTCCGGGTTCCGGATTACGAATTTCCCGTAGGGCCCGTCCAGTTCCACCGGGTCCCGGGGCCGGCACTTTTTCAGGCCGCAGGAGACCTGCCCGCCCTCGACTTCCTTGATAAGAAACTCGAAAAAGGGGTGGTTGTCCCCGGAATAGAGCGAGTACTCGCGGTTAAGCCCTGAGCCGGCGACTCCCAGGGTGGCACACTGGCCGGCAACGCCCGGGAGATCGTGACGGTCAACCCGCAGGATGAAGGCCGAGTCTGTCAGGTGGCGGATCGACTGGACCAGATGAACCTTTCTCCCTGCGAGTTCAGCCCTGTCAAATCCAGGCGATTCGCTCCTGTTTGCTCCGGTCATCGTCTATTTCTTAGGCTATTTCGGTTAAAAACAAATCAGTTAAAACATAATTTGGCATGAAGATAGGCGTTTTGTCAAGTCAGTTGGCAGTTTTGGGCGGCATTTTACACACCTCGAACCCTTTTACCTTTACAATATATATCTGATAAAACTACGGCGGGATTTTGCGAGCCTGCAAAAACAGACTATAGGCTATAGGCTGTGGGCTGCAGGTCCTAAGCACACTGCCGCCGGTGCGTAAGAAAACCTGGGGCTTGGGCAGGGTTGCCCTATAGCCTACAGCCTTTTTCCTCATAGCCTGCTGATGTCAGGAAGGAAATAGAAGATCCGGAAGGCTGCGGCCTTTCCCCTGTCAAGGGGAAAGGCCGCAGGAAAGGGTTAATTAGAAGCCGAACTTGATGGTGAAGAAGTTATCGGCGGACAAGCGTCCCTTGTTGCGGTAGGCGTAGTTGAACTCAACATGCCTGGCACCGAAAAGCTGCCTGAATCCGCCGCCGAAGCTCAGGCCGCGGAAAGTAGGGTCATCGCCAAAGTAGGCAGATCCCATTTCATCGACACCCTCGGTGTACTCGTCGGTCATGATCTTCCAACCCAGCCTTAAAGCTCCGGTAAGGAACGGGGTAAATTTGTAGCTCACCTCGGTTCCCGTGGAATAGCTTATCGGAATGCTGCTATTGCGCCAGACCTCACCGGCGGCCAGCCAGTTCACATTTTCATCGGTGTAAAGGTTGTAGGCCAGGGCGAGCTTTACACAGGTCGGCAGGCGAAAGGAGTGAGTATCGTAGATTCCACTCCTGGTGCTCCTGGTGACCATAGCAAAGGGGTCCGTGGAGTAGTCCCCGTATGCATCCGGAGAGCCGCCTCCCATGGTCTGCGGCGGAAAACTTCTCCTTAGCTTATCTCCGCGCATGATCATGTTGGTACCGAGGTTCTGGATGGCGAAGCTGAACTTGATGTCTTTGTCCCAGAGCTCCGTATGGTAGATTCCGCCGGCATCGAAACCCATTGCGTTGCTGGAGATGTCCTGGAAGAAATCCTGGTGGATGAACTTCACGTTGATTCCGGTGGTGAAGCGGTCCGACAGGTTGATCGCAAACGACCCGCCGATCTGGACATCGTAAGAATTGTAGAAGCTGCCCGTACCGTTGGGTGAGGTAATGGTAGTGATTTCCTCGTCAGGTATGTCCAGGTAGCCGATAAAGCCGCCCAGGGTAATCCTACCGTCGGAAATCGGTACCGCACCCGCCAGATAGGTGTAGGTCAGGTCCAGGGTGTAGTCCACCACCGTGCACATAAACTCGGCGCTTTCCAGGAATCCCAGGCCGGCGGGGTTCCACCACATGGCGGAGATGTCATCGGCGACGGCCGTGTAGGCGCTTCCCATGCCGATACCCCGTGCGCCGACCGGAATCTCCAGAAATTCCGCAGCACGGACTCCGACCATAGAGGAAGCTTCGGGCCTTCCCTGGGTGGGATACTTATCCAGGCCGGTGTATTCCTTCCGTTCAATCCCCTGCCCGAGCAAGGGGAGCGTGACGAACATCAGGAGCACACCGGTAGCCAGTATGGCTCCTTTTGCCATTCTACTCAACATATTATACCTCCATAATTCAGTAGGGGAGTAACGTTTTCCGGTAATATTGGTCATCAGACAATCCTCATAAGACGATATAGAACTTGCCGGTATGCGTTTCTCCCGTCTGGTCCGTCACATGAAAGAAATACAAGCCACTGGCCACTGTCTGGCCGAAACGGTTTTTCAGGTTCCAGGCCTCGGTGCCGCTGTGGTTTTCATATCCGCTGAAAGTGTACGGGGTGTTGTCCACCTGAATATAGTCGACATCCACGTAATTCCCCCATCCGGTGCGGCTGGAGCCGATATGGTTGAGCACGTTGACCAGGTGCCCGCCGAGCGAGTAGATACGAATGGTACACTTGTCCGGCAGGTTGATAAACTCCATCCTGCGGTTACTCTCCGACTGGTCGAGCACCGAGCTGGCGATATACGGGTTGGGCACCACCTTGATCTTGGTGAGATCGGCATCCTCGGGATTCAAGGTCATGCCATCGATATTGACTTTCCAGGTGTCGCCCGGATAAGGAGATTCAGGATACTGGGTGAAAACAGTCTGGTCGTCGTTCCATTCACCGAAGACAAAGGTGAAAGAGAAGGTATTGCCGGACGTGGGCATGGCGGTTATATCACCCAGTTCAAACACCGCGCCGTTGACATAAATTGCGAAAGTTTCCGTATTGTCTGCGGCAATCGTCTCGAACATCAGGTTTTCGCGGTCTGACTGGGGCACACCATCTTCGATTTCGCCGTAGAAATCCATGTAAGTGTCCCCTGGCATGAATCCCCATACCTCTGCATCCATATACTGGCCGAAGGGGATGGTTTGACCACGAACCTTGTCCTGGACATCGACGCTCAGGCCGCCCGCCACCTCTTTCCAGGTCACCTCGAACACGCCCGTGCGGAAATAGGCCCCGACAGCGGGCTGCATGCCCCAATTGCATTTTTGGGAGACCGCATCGAACGCTGCTCCGGTGTAGTCGCCAATGTCGAACTCTGTATGCAACATCGCGAATCCATAACCCTCATTGCCGTAGACAGTGTTCGTGTAAAGCACATGCAGGGCATATTTGATGCCGTCGATTGTCGGAACGTCCATTAAGACGGTTTCCGCATCACTGTTGGCGGCAAAAGGAGCCGCCGAATTCAATATGTTGCCACTGGCGTCCACCATGGACAGCACCCGCTGGGGATCGAGCCACCTGCACCAGCGACCTATAACATCCACGTCGGTGCAAGCTATATAATCCGTTTGATCCGCAGCGAGCCTTTCGTTGTTGATTACCTCGATGGAGAACTCGAGCGGGGGCTCAAGCCATTTGGGCAACTCGGTCAGATTACCGGAACCATCGCCGGAGAGCTCGACAAAGGGCTCCGATACGGTTGCCGGCCCGACGTAGCTAATCTCTCCCAGAGTTGCGGGAACAAAATTGCTGGCGTCGCTCCGCGCACGAACCGTATAGTAGCCCTCGGGGGCCGTCCTGTTCCACACCTTGGACTGGTCCTCTGCCGGCAGAGTGAACCAATCCTCCATGCTGGCATCCCAGTTCTTGTCGTAGGGCACCAGGGCGTACCAGACCTTCATCCCGTTGCGCAGGCGCTTGTAGGTCAGGTCCTTGTCCCGGGTATCGATATAGTAGAACTGTACGTTTCCTTCCGAGAGGCTGCACTGGAAAATCAGCTCAGAATGGGCGTCGGAGGGTCCGACGTAGTTGCGGTAGAGCTTGTACCCCTCGAAGTCATACTCGCGGTAATTACCCGAGGGATCGACATCCGGGTTATCCTGGACGAAGTAGTAATATTGATCCGGGGTGTTAAGGTTCACGTTGCTCCAGGTGATGGTTACCTGCCGGTCGCCCGGGATGATGGTCAAGGGAGGCGGCTTGGGTGTCTCAGGCAATATGTATCCGCCCTGGTAAACCAGCTTGACCACGTCACCCATGGCTTCCATTGGCGCCATCTGTTCCTGGAGCTCGGGATCGTCGATGTATTCTATGCTCGAGGGTTTCAGGATCATCGGCGGGTTGGCCGGGTAACAGCACATGATAGCGAAATCCGTGCTGGTGGTGTCCCGCGGGCCGAAATTATGGATCTCGGACCAGGAGGTGGCGTTTACCCTGCCGCCGCGGCCCCAGAGCCACTGGCTGAACCTGTCGTCGGTGGGCAGCAGCATACCGGGAACTCCCACGGCCGGCCTGCCGGTCCAGGGGCTGAGCTCGCCCGCGAACCAGGTGTGCGACAGGTCTTCCTCTATGCCGTCGTGAACCGCGCAGGCCCATTCATGCACCCAGCCGCTCTGCGAGGTGTTGGCGACATCCACGTATATCGGGAACCCGAATTCCTGGCCCCATCTCATGTTGTTACAGTTGCTGAGCTGCATGGTCTCGCCGTTGAACGAGCAGGGACGCAGGGACTTGTACCCGAGCATGAAAGCGAACCCGCCCATAGTGAAGCCATCTTCCATTCCGTCGTAGTCGACCATGCACTTGATCTCTTTTTCCGGGTGGAAAGCCCAACCCTCGTCCATACTGGCCGCGCTATGGCCGATACCGACGTAGTTCTCGGTATAGAGAAAAGCCATGCCGCCCCAGACCTGCCCGTCCGGCGTACCGGCGACCGCGTTCCTGAAATCCTCGTTGTAGTTGTACTTGAGGTACTCCGACATGTTGCGGATGAACACGTGGCCGTAACCGATATCGTTGCTTTCCGCGTAGTTCAGGAAGTATAACTGGTACTCCATGGAGGAGCCTGGGGGCGGCACACCCCTGTGATAGCTGGTGTTAAAGACATCCGAATGCATCACTCCCATGGTTTCCACGCCGTGAAGGATAGGCTCTCCACTCATGGTCCTGCCCGTGCGGAACTCGGCAGGCCAGCGGGCCAGGCAGTCCGGGTCCAGGGACGACCAGACCTCGTTGTTCTCCACGCGGCCCATCCACTGGTCCAACCGGTGCCCGGCATTCCAGCCTTCCAGTACCAGGTCCATGGCCTCGAGACTCGCCCGCCTGCCGCCGACACTTCTTCCTCTGCTTGAGCCGTAGGAGGAGTCTTCCATCACCCCGTCGCCGTCGATGTCCCTGGCCACGGAGAGAAAGTGGCCCCAGCAGCCTTCATACGTCGGAATCTCGTTGCCCGATCCCCTGGGGTACTCGCTGGTCCCGGTAAAGACAGTAGAGCCCAGGTTCAGCTCAAACCCGAAGTTGTTTCCCTGGGACACCCTGCTTTTGGTCTGGATAGCCGGAGCGGAAGAGGCCAGGCCCAGGACCAGGGCGACAACGGCCAGCTTAAATAATAAATGCTTCGTTTTTAGCATAATCGATCTCCTGTGCAAAGCTACCGAAATCTGCAGGTCTCTCAGGACAGTTTCAGAAGGTGAACTCTACGCCTGAGCGAATCTGCCGTGCAAGCCCCCATCCCTGCCAGTCCTGGGTGTTGCTGATAAAGGAGTTGGCGATAGAACCCTTGGCCGCCTCCATTACGGTCAGCACTCCGTCCCCGTTGAAATCCGCCGGGAACAGGTACCTCTTCAATCCTGATCCTGCTGAAGCCTCTTCCCAGGTGACGTCAACACCACCGGTAGGATTGTAGCGGTGGTCCTGGAAGCTGTATCCGGAAGGATAGGGATTGAGACGCTTGCGGTTGGTCAGGTTGAAAATCTCGGTGAACACACTGACCTTCCTGGTGCCACCCACGCGGAAATCCTTCCTCAGCCTGAGATTGACATTGTAATCCCAGCGGCCGCGGCGCCGGTTCAGATAATCCGACTCATTCGTTATGTCGAGATAAGCCCCTGTCGGCTGGCCGCTGTCCAGGGTGGTGGTCACATAGGCCCTGACATCCTTGAATACCCGGTTGGCCCAGCTTCCCACAAACAAGTCCGGAGGCGTCAGGTAATTAAAGTGTACGGAGAACTGGTGGGCCCGGTCGCCTCTGGCCGGACGGAGCTCGTCGTTGGTGCTGTTCAAGTAGCTCGAGCCCATGGTCCTGGCAAACATCATGGTGTACATCGCGTTGAAGCTGTAGTTGTTCGAGAAGCGCTTCCTCAAGCTCACGTCGAAGCCCTTGACATTGCTGCGGTCGCTGTTGGTGTAAGCACCCTGCATCCCGCGGACCCAGCGTCCGGTAACCGACTGGGTGTAGTCCCTGAAGAAGCTTCCATCGGCCATGTTGCCGTCGTCATCACGGTAGAAAGCCACCAGGTCCAGCACTATGTCCTGGCTTACCAGGTAGGTCAATCCGGACTCGAAGTTGTCGGTCCTCTGGTATCCGAGGCCTCCGGGGTTTTCTCCGCTGAAAATGAAAGTGAAGCTCGGCAGCTGGTGGAATACACCGTAAGAGAAGCGCAGCTGCGTCTTTTCGGTTACCGGGAAACCGACATTGAAACGCGGAGAGAGCTCACTGTGACTCTCCGGAAAATACCTTTCTCCGTACTGGTCATTATTCTGGAAGCCCCAGTTGGCCCTGGGCTTGAAAGAATCGTAGCGCAGGCCGTAGTCGAAGACGAAATCTGAGAGGTCGGTCCGGTTCTGGAGATAGAAAGCGAATACCCTGGGGCTGTAGTCGAACTCGTTGTCCAGGATCCGGGCCGAGCCCCCGACCTGGAACATCTTGTTGTCAAAACCGATTACATTGGCACCGAACTTCATCCGGTTATGCCGGTCCAACTGGAAATCGACGTCCATTTTGAGGTTATGCTGGTTTTCCCTCTGGTAGCGGTAATTCAGATAGTAAAGCTGGGATGCCTGCGCATAGCCGAACGGTGTCCAGTATTCGTGCTGACGGCACCATGTTCCCGTTCCGTCGGGCATGTACCAGGCCCACTCCTCCGGGGTCCTGGGGTGGTCTCTGCCCGGAAAGCTCTCCACCAGGAACGGAATGTCATGAAGGTAAAAGCTCAGAAACTGGGGGTCCCGGATGAAGTTGTCTTTCAGGGTCGAGGTGTTGATGTCCTGGACCCTGAAGTTGGTGTAGCGAAACTGGAGCGAGGCGCTTCTTTCGGCAGTCCGGTAGAAGTTCCAGTCCGCCCCGGTGAGATAATTGATGCTGCGGGTCCTTCTTCCCCAGTTTACCGGGAAGTAGCCGGAGGTATCCGAATCGGTAATCCTGTCTCCCTTGAGCGTACTCCAGGCGCGTTCGGTCAGCATCTGGGGAGTGATATAGCCGCGCCTGAAATAGGGCTCGCTCTCTGAAGGCCAGGATCTTTGCATCCTGGAGAAATTGAAAGTGCCCAGGAATTTCAAATCCGAGGTCGGGCTGAAAGTGAGCTTGTTGGAGAGCAGAGTCCTGTCCCGCCAGTTGTCGGGAATCTGGACCGCGTTATCGGGCTGGTAGAGCCCTTTCTGAACCCAATAATGTTTCTCGAAAAAGGCATCACCCATTCTTTCGACCCACTTCTCACGCCCGACTATCATCTCCTCGAGAGTGAAAGCCGGCCGCGCTTCTGCGAAACCCTGGCTTTCCCACCAGTCGTCGGCGCCAAGCACCGGATCGTTGCGCACCGCGAAATTCAGCCGGTCGACGAATTCCTGGTCGATCCCGCGGAAGCCCTCGTCTGCATGGGTGGGATAAGTGTCATCATAACCCTGCAGCTCGCCGGAAGCGTGGAAGTACAGGTTGGGAATCAGCGGTACCGGCCCGCCGATACTGGTAGTCAGCGAGTTGTAGCCGTAATCCGCGGCCTCCGGGTTGATCTTGTCGGTGGTCCATTTCAGGTTACCCTTGAGCTGGGGGCTGCCTTCCTTGGTCACGATGTTGACGATACCGGACTGGGCGTTCCCGTATTCAGCCTGGAAACCGCCGGTGATAATGTCCAGCTGTTCCACCGCGTTGGTGGAAAACTCCAGCGGAGTGGTATCCTCGGCATTGGATGCTTCCTCCTGGGTATAAATCCAGTATCGGCCGACACGCCACGGGTTGGCGGTGTAGTTGCGCACCGTGACTCCGTCCACGACCATGGCGTCCTCGCCCAGCCGTCCGCCGCGAATCCTCAGCTCGCGCTCCTGACCGCCCCCACCACCGATCTGTACCCCGGCCTCGAGGATCAACAAATCCTCCAGGGTGTTGGCGGGCGCCTCGTTGAGTTTTTCCGCGGTCAGACGGCGCTTGGTCGAGGTCTCGTCCCTGGGGACAAGCGGCTCGACCTCAGCCGCCACGGTGATCCCCTCTAACTGTATCACCGTGGAACTTAACTGGGCGTCAACCGTGGTTGTCTGTCCTGCGAGAATTAGCTGGTCGGCAATGGTAGTCTTCTGGTAGCCGGTGTAGGTGAAGGTGATGTCGCGACGGCCCGGGGGAGCATTCAAAATGAAATAATAACCGTCGTTGTTGGTTACGTTGCCCAACTGGGTCCCTTCGACTACCACCTGGCTCCCGACCAATGGCTGGCCGGTGTCCTTATCAACCACAGTTCCCTCGATCTTTCCCGTGTTCAACTGGCCGTATGCGGGAACCAGAAAGAAAAGACACATGGCGATCGAACATGCCACAGCTGACAGCAGACCTAAAAACCTATTACTTTTGGACATGTATCCTCCTGAATGAGCTTTTGTAGATCACTAACCTAAAAAGCTTTACTAAAAATTATTCAGGAACGCTCACCTCCTTTCTTCTTATATGTTCCAACTTTTGGCATTCAGGGAAAAAGAAGCTAACATCCTCTTCGCTGCCCGAACCTCCTCAGTTGAAGTTGACACGGAGAATAGAAGCTTTCTCTCTTGCAAATACCTCCTTTCCATGATGGGTTATAGGTGTTTAATCGCTCAATTAATAAGCTTTCCCCCTTGCGAATGAGCGGGTTGCCGCAGCAAGGAAAAAATAATTGGGAAGAGTATTTTTTCGCTTCTAACAGCGATAAGCCGGATTTGAGAAACGTATTAAATGGCTGAGCACTATGGCGTTAAAGGGCGGTGTTTTCTCTTGACGAATGACTTCGGGAAGGAACGATAAGAATTGATCGAACTGTGGACTTCGAGCAAACCTGAACTGAAAAAAAAATTGACACAGAAATGCCATAATGATCCGCCATGTCCCTTTTATTTTTTTACTTACTCCCTCCCCCTCTGGTTCTCTTTCCAAGGGGAATAAGAACTATCAGAAGTGAGTGTCACCCGTTCTAATAGAAATAAACCGGGATCATGCAAATAAGCAGGTGGCAGAATATTATTTTCAGAGAAGGTTTTAGCAGCATTGGATGGAATATGATAAAATTAAAAGGTTTTTAACAGTATATATTATATATCAGTATAGCAATACTAAAAATATTTGTCAAGACACAAATTCAATATGTATAATAAATTAATAATAATATCTATATTGAATACTATAACTTTTCAAAATCAAGAAAGGAAAGCGCGATTATGTATATGCCGTATGTCGCTAGACACCTGCGGCGAGATTTTGCTGTTCCGTAAAGAATTTAGTAATGTCCTGGTGAAATCGATTCGATTACCCGGGCTGTCTCGGAGGAAAATAGCAAATCCGGAGGGCTGCGGCCTTTCCCCTGGCAAGGGGAAAGGCCGCAGGAAGGGGTTAATTAGAACCCGAAGGAGATAGTGAAGAAGTTGTCTGCAGATAGTCTGCCTTTGTTGCGGTAGGCGTAGTTGAATGTTACATGACGGTCTCCGAAGGCTTGCTTGAAACCGCCGCCGAAGCTGATCCCGCGAAGAGTCGGGTCATCGCCCAGGTAATCGTAGCCGAAATCGTCCGCATCATCGGTGAACTCATCGGTCTGGACCTGCCAGCCCATGCGCAGAGCTCCGGTGAGAAACGGGGTGAAGTGGTAGTTCAGTTCCGTGCCTGCCGTGTAACTGATCGGGATGTTACTGTTGCGCCAGATCTCGCCGGCTGCCAGCCAGTTGACGTTCTCGGTGGTCAGCAGGTTATAGGAAAGAGCCAGCTTGACCACGGTAGGCAGACGGTAAGTGTTGGTTTTGAGGATGACCTGGCGATTCGCTCTCTTGGATATGGCGACAGGGTCCGTGGAATAGTCGGAATATCCGCTCGGGAACCCGCCGCCCAGGCCCTGAGGTCCAACATCGTAGATCAGGTTCGGCCCTTTCATGGTGATATTGGTGCCGAGGTTCTGGATGGCGAAAGCGAACCTGATTTCCCGATCCATTAAGTCGGTGTGGTAGATGGCGCCTGCGTCTATAGCAAAGGCGTTGCCGGAGATGTTGCTGAACATGTCCTGGTGGATATATTTGGCACTGATACCACCGACAAAGCGGTCCGAAAAATTGTAGGCCAGCGAACCGCCCATCTGGAAATCATAGGCGTTGAAAAACCGCCCGGTTCCATTGGGGCTGGTAATACTGGTAATCTCCATTTCAGGAATGTTCAGGTAGCCGAAGAAGCCACCCACCGTCACCTCGCCGTCGGCTATGGGCACCGCACCGGCGACATAACTGTAGGTCAGGTCCAGGGTATAGTCCACCACGGTGACCATAAGCTCTCGTTTTTCGAGAAAACCCAGACCGGCCGGGTTCCACCAGATGGCAGAGATGTCGTCGGCTACCGCCGCATAGGCGCTGCCCAGGGCGATGCCGCGAGCCCCGACCGGGATGGTTAGAAACTCCGCAGCCCGCACTCCGACAAAGGAGGCGGACTCCGCTCTCCCCTGCACGGGGTACTTGTCCAGACCGCTGTATTCCTGCCGTGCAACACCTTGGCCGAAAGCCGGCAGCGTGACGAACGACAGGGCCAGACAGGCTGTCATTAAGGCTCGAATGGCCTTTTTCCTTAACATATGTTACCTCCATATCTGCTGAGGATAGTTGATTATACCGTTCTAAAATAGTGGCTGTGGTCCAGGGCACACTCAGTTGATCACGTAGAACTTGCCGGTATAATTTTCTCCTCTAACGTCCGTCACGTGGTAGAAATACAGACCGCTGGCCACTGTCTGGCCGAAGCGGTTTTGCAGGTTCCAGGGTTCGGTCCCGCCGTGGTTGTCGTATCCTTCGAACTGCCTCGGCTGGCTTTGCTGATCCAGCCTGTCCCAGTCGGTGTAGTTGCCCCAGCCAAAACGGTTGGCGCCGATGTGGTTGAGCACGTTGACCAGGTTGCCCCCGAGCGAATATATGCGGATAGTGCAGCGATCCGGCAGATTGACGAACTCGATCCTGCGCGACAGCGGAGACATGTCCAGAACCGAACCGGCGATATACGGATTGGGCACCACCTGGATCTTGGTGAGATCGGCGTCCTCGGAATTCATGGTCATGCCTTTGATATCGATCTGCCATTTATCGCCCGGAAAGGGCGGATCCGGCACCTGGGTAAACTCGGTCATGTCGTCGTTCCAGACACCCAGGCAGACGGTGAGGGTCATGACCGTCCCGTCGGACGGCATGGCGGTTATGTCGGTAAAAGTCCACGGCACAGCATTGACCCAGAGTGCGAACTCGTCCGTATTGCCGGCGGGAATCTTATCCAGCATCTGGTTGGCCCGCTCTGACTGGGGCACACCATCTTTTATTTCACCATAGTAATCGCCATAAGTTCCTGCGGACATGAACCCCCAGGTGACTTTATCGTTGTCGTCCACGTATTGGCCGAACGGGACGGCTTCTCCACGCATCTTGTCCATGACGTCAACGCTCAGGTCGCTGCCCACAGTCTTCCAGGTGATCTCCCAGGTTCCGGTATGCACCCAGGCCCTGATCCCGGGATTAATGCCAAAGGCGGCGCTGGACCCGGTGCAGCCCAGGGGTCCGCCCGCGGCGGCAAACGCTATTGTTGCTCCGGTGTAGCCGCCTGGATCCATATTGGAATACGAACTCCATACTTTATTCTCAGCCTCAAGCTGATAGACTAGTGGACTATAGGCATAAGCCACATCAATGGCATAGCTGACCCCTGAAGATACCGGAGCATCGTTGATGGCGAAATTCGCATCGTACCTGACATCAAAAGAAAGGGGATCGACCAATGGAGTGCCGCCGGCGTCCACCAGAGACAATTCCACAACGCGATGGTTCCAGTTGCAGTAATAATAGGTAATATCCACGTCGGTACAGGCAATATAAGCCGTTTGATCCTGTGTGAGCCTCTCGCTGTTAACCACCGTCAAGCTGAGATCGAGATCAGGCTGAAGGAACTGGGGCTCCTCGGTCAGCTTCCCTGTCCCGTCGCCGGAGAGCTTAACGAATTTCTCCGCTACCGTTGCCGGCCCGGCGTAAAAAGTAGTGGCAGTAGCAGCCCTGAAGTTGCTGGCATCGCTTCTCGGAAGCACGGTGTAAAGGCCCTCTCCCGGCCTGTTCCAGGCCTTCCCGCTTGTCGGGTCCGGCAGGCTGAATTCCGTGCCGGTGGCCGGATCGACATTTTTGTCAAAAGGCACCAGAGCATACCAGACTTTCAAGCCGTTCCTCAGACGATAGAACGGAAGGTCGTCATCCCAGCGGTCCACATAATAGAAGTGGATATTTCCATCGGTAATGCTGCATTCGTCGAGCAGCTCGGAATGGCTGTCGCCGGGTCCTACAAAGCTGCGGTAGAGCCGGTAGCCCTCGAAGTCATATCTACTGTACAGTCCCTCGGGGTCCTTTCCGAGATCCTGAAGCTTGTCGTAGTAGAGGTCCGGAGCGTTGATGTTGACGTTGGGCCAGGTGATGGTTACCTGCCTGTCCCCGGGGATGATAGTCAACGGGGGAGGCTTGGGCGTTTCGGGCACTTCCAAATTGGTTTCAAAGGTTAGCTGGGCCATCGCCGCGTACTGTTCCACCGTGGACAACTGATCCTGCATTATGGGATCGTCGATGTTGCCGATTTCCCGGGCCGGCATGAGCATGGGCGGGCTTTTGGGGTAGACGAACATCAGCGCGAAATCGCAGCTGGTGGTATCCCGGGGAGCCATATCGTGAAGCTCCGAGTAACACGAGTAGCACATCCTTCCGCCCGAGCCCCACAGCCACTGGTTGTACCTGGCGTCCTCGGGCTCGAGCATGCCCGGGAAACCCATTGCCGGCTTATCGTTAAAGGGATTTGTCATACCCGGATAGAGATCATCGGCGATGCCCAGGATAGCCCGGTAGACTACTCCCCTGGGCTCCAGCAGGAGGTCCTTGGCCTGGTCGAAACCGAACTCCGCGTGCCAGCGCATGTTGTTCTGGTTGGTGAACTCCATAGTCTCACCGTTAAACGAGGGAGCCCTAAGCATCTTGTGAGCCACTATGAAAGCATAGCTGGGGGTGAGGTCGTCCACGCCGTCTTGATCCACCACGCAGGCGATACCATTGGCCGGATGCAGGGCCCAGCCTTCATCCATTTCTAATGGGTCGGAGCCGATTCCCAGGTAGCTGGTCAGGTAAATCGAGCTGAATCCGGCCCAGGTCACCCCATCCTGTACGGCGGCTACCCCTGCCCGAAAGTCCGGATCGGGGTTCCACTTGAGGTACTCGGACATGTTGCGCATGAACAGGTGCCCGAACACCATGTTGTTGGTTTCCCTGAAGTTCAAAAAGTTGAAGGCATACTCCAGTGAGACCCCTATGGGTACGTTCTGCTGATGGGTATCATCCGTGAAGGCGCCGGTGTAAAAGGTAACGATAGTCTCCGCGCCGATGAGGATGGGATCGCCGGATGCGGTCCTTCCCTCGCGGAACTCCGGTGGCCAGTTCGCCAGGTCATCGGCGTCGAGGGAGGACCAGACCCGGTTGACTTCCAGGCGGTTGGCGGCCTGGTCCATTGACTCTCCGGCATCCCAGAGCGCTTTCAGTGTCTCGTAAGCTTCCAGGGTGCCGCGGTCGGCTATAGTTTCCCTGCCGCGGGCGCTGCTGTAGGCGGTATCCTCGACAACTCCATCGGCATTCAGGTCCCGGGTAACCGCCGCGGTGTATCCCCAGGCACCTTCATAAGTGGGGATGTAATTTCCCGATCCCCTGGGGAACTGGCTGATTCCCGCCAGTGGGGTCTCAGCGTTCAGCCCAGGCTTCTCAGATCGAGGATTATGTGTGGTAACATTCAACCCCACGTTGTTGCCCTGAGATGTCCTGCTGTTTTTCATCTCCGCCAGCGCTGGAGAAGTTAGGCACACCGCCAGGACAAGCAGAACCAATTTCATCAATAATTCCCTTTGTGGTCGCATATCAATTCTCCTATAGATTCACCACTTGGGTATAAATTGGTAAAAGAATCACGCTTAACCGGCCGTGAACTCAGAAAGTGAAATCCAGTCCCATACGGATCTGCCGGGCCGGTCCCCAGGCCTGCCAGGCCATGGTCTGGCTCATCACCGAGTTGGCGATATTTCCCTTGGCCGCCTCCATCACGGTCAGCACACCATCCCCGTTGAAATCGGCCTGAAAGCGGTGTCTCTGGGCTAAAGTCAGGTTGGGATCATCCCAGTACAGGTCCACGCCTCCGGTGGGTCCCCAGCGGTTTCCCTCGTAAGTTTGGCCCGAGGGATAGGGCGTGGAAACCTTGTGATTGAGCACGTTGAAAATCTCAGAGAACACGCTCAAACGTCTTCCGCCGCCCAGGTAGAGACTCTTGCTGAGCTTGAGGTCGAGATTGGTGTCCCAGCGGCCGCGGAAGTAGTTCACTCCGCCGACCATAGTGCCGCCGCGGCGGGTCAGATACTCTACATTGAGAAGCGGGTTGTACTGGGTGTAATTGAGCTGCATCCTGTCGAGTATCGGCTCCCCGCTCATCAGGGTAAAGATGGCATTGACTCTGAGGTTCTTGAGAACCAGGTTGGCCGTGGTACCGCTCTGGAAGTCATCGGGAAACAGGTAGTTGGCATAGACCGTAAACTTGTGAGTCCTGTCTCCCAGGATCGGACGGATCTCATCGGGCGGCCTGAACTCCTCGCCGGTGGTCGGATCCATGAAGATATTGTAATCTTTGGTGGCGAAGGAATTACTGCCGGTGGTCCTCGAGAACTGCATGGTGTAAATCAGGTTGAAGGAGAGATTGTTGGCGAAACGCCTCTTCAGGGTCAGGTCCATGCCCTTGATGTTGCCGTTGTCCCTGTTGGCAATTCCCTTCTGGTATTCGCGCACCCTGCGCTCGCTGTGTTCCAAATAATAATCCCTGAAAAACTCCTTGCCTTCAGCCACATTGCCCTGCACATCCCGGTAATAGGCCACCAGGTCCAGCACCATGTCGTTGGAGAGCAGGTAGCTCAAACCCGCCTCGAAAGCGTCGGTCCGGGAGTACTCCAACCCACCGGGATTAACGCCGCTGTAAATATAAGACATGCTCGGCAACTGGGTGAAAACCCCGTAAGCGAACCTTATCTGCGACTTGTCGGTAACCGGGAAACCTACGTCGAAGCGGGGGGACCACTCGTTGATGTCCTGAGGGGAGAATCTCTCACCCCACTGATCCTCATTCTGGGGACCCCAGTTGACCTCGGGTTTGAAAGAATCGTATCGAAGGCCGTAGTTGAAAACTAAATCCCCGAGGTCGGTGCGGTTCTGCAGGTAAAAGGCATACATCTTGGGTGCATACTCGAACTCGTTGCCCAGGTCGCGTTGGTTCCTGCCGATCATCGGATTGATGTCGAACTTATGGTTGTCGAAATCGGTATACAGAAGCCCGATCTTGGCCCGGTTCTGCCGGTTCCACTGGAAATCCAGGTCCGTCTTGTAATTCTTATGGTTCTCGCGGAGGTAACGATAAGTCAGCCAGTAGAGCTCGGCATTGTTCACATAAAGAAACGGAGTGGGGTATCCGTAGCTGTGGGACCAGCCGGTAACCCCGTCGGGGAAATAAATACTCGCCTGTTCAGGAGTCCTGGGAAATTCCCTGTTGGGGAAAGTTTCCAACTCGAAGGGGATATCATGGGGCGTCCATCCCATGAAGGTATTGTCGTGGGTGTAGTCGTCCTTCAGATTGGCGCTGTTGACATCCTGGGTCCTGAAATCCGTGTAGCGGAACTGGAGCGAAGCGCTGCGTACAGCCGAAGTGAGTTCATAGTTAAACCCGGCCAGGAGGTTGGAAGTGCGGGTTCTCCTGCCATAAGTCTGAGGGATATATACCACAGTGTCGGGGTCCGCCGCCCAGTTCCGATCGGGAACCATGCTCGGGGTGATCCAGCCGTTATTGAAATAGTCGTTGGGATAGGACTGCTGGTACCGGGAGAAGTTGGTACTGCCGATAAACTTCAGTCCCTTGACCGGAGAAAAGGTAAGTTTGCCGGAAGCCAGGGTCCTGTCACCCCAGTTGTCGGGCTGGCGCACGGGATTAACCGGCGAGAACAGGCCGGGATCCAATCCCATATTTTCGGCAAAGAAAGCGCGCCCGGTCTGCAGCATTTCCAGAGTATAGGCAGGCATCTGGGCGCCCAGCACCTGGTCGTTGCGAACGGCGTTGTTGAGCTTGTCGACAAATCTCTGGTCGATTCCCCGGAAGCCTTCATCGGCATGCGTGGGGGATCTGTCGGCCATGCCCTGGATTTCACCGGAACCATGAAAAAACAGGTTGGGGATTCCGGGAACCGGACCGCCGATATTGACCTGGAGCTGGTTGTAGCCGTAATCGGCGGTGCGGGGGTTCTGCTCGTCCGTGGTAAAGCGGACATTACCCTTCAGGCTGGGTCCGCCCTCCTTGGTCACGATGTTGATAATGCCGGACTGGGCGTTGCCGTACTCGGCCTGGAAGCCGCCGGTAATTATATCGACTTCCTCCACCGAGCCGGTGGAGAATTCCAGCGGAGTGATGTCCTCACTTAGGGAGCCGAGTTCCTGCTCCCAGACCCAGCCCAGGCCGCTGCGGAAGGGGTCGGCGGTGTAGTTGCGCACCGAAACGCCGTCGATAACCATGGCCTCCTCGCCCATACGGCCTCCGCGAATGCGCAGCCCTCGACTCCAGCCTCCCTGACCGCCGATCTGCACCCCGGCCTCGAGAACCAACAGGTCTTCCAGCGTGGTGGCCGGCATCTCTGCGATATTCTCCGCGGTCAGGCGGTGCTTGGTTACCGTGTTGTCTCTGGGTATCAGCAAGTCGGCTTCGGCCTCTACCGTGATTCCTCCCAGCTCGATTACCGTGGAGCTTAGCGCGATGTCCACTGTGGCGGTGTGGCCGGCCAGGATCAGCTGGCTGGTAATGGTGATCTGCTGGTAGCCGGTATAGGATATCGTTATGTCCCGGCGCCCGGGCGGGACATTCAAGATAAAGTAATAACCGTCAGCATTGGTTATGTTGCCCAAACGGGTACCCTCGATAGCCACCTGGGCCCCCGCCAGGGCTTGGCCGGTACTTTTGTCGGTCACCGTGCCTTCGATCTTTCCCGTGCTCAGTTGAGCAAACGCGGGAACCACAAAGAGCAAAATCACCGCGGCCGAACTTGCCATAGCTGACAGTAAACCGGAGAACTTGTTCTTTTTTGACATAAATCCTCCTGAATGAGCTTTTATACTGGATCAAAAGCTTATCAAACACTCGTTTTCGGGTATCCTCACCTCCCTTGTTGTAAGTTGTCATGGGGACTAAAAGCTTTCTCTTCTGTAAGGACCTCCTTTCCATGATGGGTTAATGCTGTTCAATCACTCGATTGGTAAGCTATCCCCTCTGCCGCTGAGCGAACTGCCGCTATGGAAGGAAAAGTGATTGGGAAGTGAAATTTTCGCTTCTAAAAATTATAAGTCGGATTTGAGAAACTTATTAAATGGAAGAGCACTATGGCATTAAAAGGCGGTATCTTCTCTTGGCGAATGACTTCGGAAAGGAACGATTAAGAACTGACTAAACTGTGGTTTTCGAGCAAGCTTGAACTAAAAACTGTTGACACAGAGATGCCATAATGATCCGCCAAAGTTCTTTTCATTTTTCATGGACTTACTCCCCTCAGATTCTCCTTCCAAGGGGAATAAGAACTATCAGAAGCGGGTGTCACCCTTTCTAATAGGAATAAACCGGGATCATGCAAACAAGCAGGTGGCAGAATATTATTTTCAGAGAAGGTTTTACCGGCATTGGATGGAATACGATAAAAATTAAAGATTTTTTATGAGTTATTGATATTATAGTAATTCAAAAAACCTTTGTCAATATAGCAATTATAATAGTATATTAATAAATATATATAATATATATAGAAAACTATATTATCTCAAAATCGAGAAAAGAAAGGATAATAAATTTACCGTATGTCACTAATCGAGGGAAGTTTCGGGAGAGGTTAAGTTGTCCGGCAGGGGCATTCCTGGATAGCGGGTTTATTTGTTATCTTCTAACCTCCAGTCCGGATGGATAGACCATATGCTTTATATTGGTTAAATCTACTGATCCCAAATAAACCGGGCACTCCCGGCAAAGCTTATGTTCTTGTTGACATGCCTCGGCTCTGTTCCAGCACGGTTTACCAGTATAAAAAAAAGTAGACCAATGCTCGCATTTAGTGCATTTGTAACCACAAATTTCCCAGCAAGGGATAAGTGCTAAGAGTTGGCGAATGGCGGCGAAATTCAAACCCTTCTCTTGGATTATCTTATGAATGTTACTCGCCTTTCCCAGCTCTACATCGGAGTACAATCTTCTCTTGGTCTTTGTTCGATGGGGAAGGAGGAGCCCCTCTTTTTCGTAAAGGCGTAAAGAATGTGTTGAGATCCCCAGAAGTTCTGATGCAACGCCTATAGTATATACAGGTTTGTTGCTTAGTTCCGGCATTTCTGTTTTGCCTCATTGTTTATATTGTACAATATAAAATATATATTATTCTAACACAAACATTAATCTGAGTCAAGTAACGATACCTTTTTTTGACTCGACTATTCAAAACCAATTCCTTTCCCGGTCTTTTCCCAGAGTTAGAATTCCTTGAACCTGCTTGCCTTCCTTGACCGGATCATACCAAATCAACAGGAGGATGTCCTCTTAGTTTTCAACCATTAAGGTATCTTTTTAAGCCATAACCTGGTCTTTTCTTGTTGAATGATTTACAGATTACAGAAAAACGAAGTTTTCAGATAAGTCGCCGCCGGCAAGTTGATAAACTTTGAGTTTTTCATTAAACTCCCGTTTGGGAGCCTATGATTTGATTATACGCGTTCTCAGCTCCCCGACTCTCTCGATTTCGACACAGAGGATGTCGCCCCCTTTAAGGAAGACCTGCGGGTCGCGGCCGGCCCCCACTCCCGGAGGAGTCCCGGTAAGCAGCAGGTCGCCTGGTTCGAGAGTCATGGTAGCCGAGAGGCGGCTGACCAGCTCGGCGACCCCGAAAACCATCTCCGCCGTGCTCGAATCCTGCATCACCCGGCCGTTGAGGGTCAGACCGATTTTCAGGTTCTGGGGGTCGGGGATTTCATCCGCGGTGACAATCACCGGCCCCAGGGGACAGAAGGAGTCCGGGCTCTTGGCTCTGACCCACTGTCCCTCGGCTTTCTGGGCATCCCGCATAGTGAGATCGTTGGCGCAAGTATAGCCGAAAACCGCCTCGGAGGCTTCCTGCGGGGTGAGCTTTTTCGAGCGGCGGCCGATCACCACCGCCAGCTCGGCCTCGTAATCGACCTGGCTGCTTTCTTCCGGCAGCTCTACCTCGGCATCCGGTCCGCTGATGGCATTAGGGTATTTGGCAAAAAGCACGGGACGATCCGGGAGCGGCGAGCCCAGCTCGCGGCAGTGGTCGGCGTAGTTCTTGCCGATGCACATGATTTTCTCCGGCCGGCTAAGCGGTGCCAGAAAGCGCGCCCCTTCCACTGTGGAGGAAGCCTTTTCGACAATGCTCTCGACCAGGCCCAAAGCCTCGGCACCCTGCTCGATAATTTCCTCGAGGTCATTCCACCTGCCTCCGTTCGCCGCCAGGTCCACACAACCTCCTGAGTCCAGAACCACGGCAGGCCGGGGCCGACCGGCTACTTCGATCATCGCCAGTTTCATTGAGCTGTTTCCTTTCGGTTTAGATTCTTGAATGATTTATTTTTTCGAAACTCACCCCGATTGGAGATATTATAATCTTTCCTTTTTCCCACTGCAATTCAAAAGCTGAAATTCATAATTGAAAAATCCGGTGGATTAAGCATGGTGTTGAAATTTGTTGGAAGAAATTTCGACTTCCGGTTGTCTATTTATTAGGAACCTGTTGACAAAAAGATTCAGCCCGCGGGTAAAACAAAGCCAAACCCGTCATATTATCTTTAACCGGGGGGATATTTTCATGAATAGGTCTTTCAGAAGGGCGCTACTGTTCATTGGCACCACTTTGTCCGCGAGCTGGCTTATATTCGAGTTGGTTCTAGCGCTTGCGGGCCGGTGGAGTATAGCGGCATCGGTGGGCTATATGTTCCTGCCCGGTATAGTTGCAGTCGTACTTCAGAAACTGGTGTACAAGGATAATGTAGTCAAACCCCTGGCGGTTTCTTTCAAGCTGAACCGCTGGTTCCTGGTTGCCTGGATGCTTCCTACCCTGCTTGTGATCGCCACATTCGGGGTGAGTCTGCTTTTTCCAGGAGTGGAATATTCACCGGAAATGGAGGGAATGTTCGATTTGTTAGAGGCCGCGCTTTCTTCGGAACAGGTAGGGCAGATGAAAGAGCAGGCGGCCGACCTGCCGGTACACCCTGTGGTAATCGCCTTAATCTTCGGCCTGGCGGCGGGTATAACGGTCAATGCCGTGGCCGGTTTCGGCGAGGAGTTGGGCTGGCGTGGATTCCTGCAGAAGAATCTGGGAGAACTCGGATTCTGGGAATCATCGGGATTGATCGGATTGGTCTGGGGACTGTGGCATGCCCCCATTATCCTTCAGGGGCACAATTATCCCGAGCACCCGTTATTGGGTGTAGTAATGATGATTATCTTTTGCATACTCCTTGCGCCGATCTTCAGTTTTATCAGGCTCAAGTCCGGATCGGTCATAGCGGCTTCTGTGTTACACGGCACGCTTAACGGTACCGGCGTCTTAGCTATAATACTGATAAAGGGTGGAAATGACCTGCTGGTAGGTATCACTGGTCTGGCGGGGTTCATAGTATTGGCTATGGCCAATCTGCTCCTGGCGGTTTATATCAGTTGTTCCGGGACAACCTGTAATAACGACTGCAGCCAAAAATGATAGAACGAAAGGTTGACTTGAGCTAAGTCACTTTTTTCTCCTTTTTGCTTTCCAGTGATTATATCTTAGTGTGTAATTCAAAAGATCTATTAGGCATTTTTTCCAGACACGCTGAACGAGACCGTAGGGGCGACCGATCGGTCGCCCAAACATCGGCGAGGCATGCCTCGCCCCTA
>CAZSTM010000006.1:22410-22955 GCA_964609635.1 uncultured Gemmatimonadales bacterium | reverse complement strand
CGCGAATGTGTCGTGCTGCGCAAGGATCTCCGCCATGCTTTGCATGGCTCCGGTTGAAACCCGCCTCTACAAAACACAGGTATTTTCGTAGTAGGATAACATCTTGAAAGGGGAAATATGCACTGGTATGAAATTAGTACCTTCCTGTTTATAGGCACGGTTATCGTGCTGGTCGCCCTGGGCGCGATCAAAGCGTTCGGCGACTTTTACCGCGGCAGACATCACAACCGGTAGATTGACATTACTTTACGCCAAAACCGTATCTTTCATTAAACTTATCATGGCCGCGCCGGCGGCCATAACGAATGATGAAAATGATTTTTTTCGCCGCAGATTTAACCACCAGGTCACCAAGGCACCAAGTACTAAAAACTGTTTATAGTTACTGGTTGCCGGTTGTTAGTGGCTGGTTATTGGTGGAGCGCTCTGTCGGAAATTGTACTTTCGCTTATTATCGTTTCTAACAACCAGCTACCGACAACTAACCGCTATATTCTATCTTTGTGCCTCTGTGCCTTTTTGTTCTGACTCTTGTATTTTGTATT
>CAZSTM010000006.1:13332-22400 GCA_964609635.1 uncultured Gemmatimonadales bacterium | reverse complement strand
GAAATGGAGTGCAAATGCTGGGAACATTGGATCTGGTAATTATCTTTGTCTGGCTGGCATTCATGCTGGGGCTGGGGAAAATTCTCTCCAGGAGCGTTTCCCACACCGATGATTTCTACCTGGCCAACCGGGCCATGCCTGTCACCCTGGTGGTCTGCTCCCTGGCGGCCTGCAACCTGGGGATGTACAACTTCATCTCGGAAGCCGGGCAGGCCGCCAGGGAGGGAGTAAGCATAATCTGGCACGAATGGACCGGGAACATGGCGTTTGCCTTCTGCGGCCTGTTTATCATGCCGGGTTTCCGCCGCCTGAACCTGACCACCATCCCCGAGTTCATGGGAATACGGTACGGCGGGCGGGCACATTCGATCACCGCGGTGATGTACGCCTTTAAAAGCGCGGGCAAGCTGGGGCTGGGCATGTACCTGGCCGCTCTTGCCGGCAGTGTGATCGCGCCGCAGATTAATTTTTTCTGGTGGATTTTGATCTTTACCGTGGTAGTGGGAATTTATACCTACGAGGGCGGGATGATAAGTGTCATTTTCGCCGATGCGGTGCAGTTTATCCTGATACTTTTAGCCACGCTGATCGGCTATGCTTTCGTGGCCTCGCAAGCCGGCTGGATGACAGGTATTATCGAAAAATCCTCGGCCGAATTTCTCAATTTCGTACCGCCCGCAGGCAAATTCGATTACAAGTTTATCCTGGCGATCCTCTTTCTGGGGATCAACGCTTTCTGCTGCGACCAGGGGATAATCCAGCGCTCGTTCGGCTCGAAAAATGTCAAGACCCTGGTGGTGGCCATGGTTCTGGTGGGAATCGTGCTCACCCCGGTCAATCCGTTCCACTTTTTCGCCGGACTGGCCGCGCCGCTTTTGAACGCGGAGGCGGCGACATTGGACCCTGATTCGATCATGACCCAGTTGTACGTAAACAGCATTCCCATGGGACTGCTTGGCGTTTTTATCATCGGGCTGCTGGCCTCGCAGCTTTCCACCATCGATGCAGAGCTTAATGCAGGCTCGACCGTGGTGGCCAAGGACATCTGGCAGAGGTTGCGCAGGAGAAAGCCCTCGGCAGGGGAAAAACTGCGTTTCTCCAGGTATATGACCCTGGTTATGACCGCCCTGATGGTCGCCTGTGCGCTGATCGCCAAGGCCTCGGGCCGCAGTGTAGTGGATAATTTCCTCTCGCTGATAGGGATTTTCGATACCCCTATTTTCGTAGTGGCCATTATTTACGGTCTCAAGGGACGGCGTATCAACGAACAGGGAGCCATCGCCGGTTACCTGGGAGGCGCGGCCATCGGTGGGATTGCAGCCTATATCTGCGGAAAATACGCCGTTCAGGATTACCTCTGGTGGACCACGCTTTCAGCTTTCCTGGGAGCGCTGATTATCACACCCCTGGTAAGCTTCTTTTTCGCGCCCCCGGACAAGGAGAAAGTGGAGAAAGTCTACCTTTCCGATAAAGGTACCGCGGAGGAGTGGTACACCATCGTTCCCCGCTCCCTGCCCGGCAAGATCACCCTGGGGCTGATAATCCTCGGAGGAGCGCTGTTCTTCCTGGGCATCTTTCTCGGCGGCATGGGAAGCGCACATGCCTCGCTGTTGGCGGTCGGCGGGATGGTGGTGTACTTTGTCGGCTGTGGCACAAGGTTGTTATTCAAATGATGAAGGCGGAAAACAGGGACAAAGGGAAAGACAGGAGGCAGGAGGCAGAAGTCAGAAGCCAGAAGAAAAAGCAAAGACAGGGGCATAACACACCCCGGCCGCTAACGCGGCCACCCCTCTCAAGAGGGGATTCGCCGGGTGTGTAATTCTCCGATTCCTGAAAAGCTCAGGAGTAAGGGAAAAGATACCTCAGGGTACTGGGATAAACCGTTAAAACGGTCCCTAAAAAGCGAAAGAGGAGTAAGATGGGATTAAAGACATCGCTTGGTGAAGATGGACTGTCGGTTGAGAACGAAAGAATCTCGGTAAAGATCGGCAACCGGCTGAATATCAAGCCTGCCCTGCGGGTGGACGGCGGTTTGCGAAGCTTAGTCTCATCCGAGGCCCAAGTTAAACCGGCCTTCCATATCAAGCTGGACGGGCTGCGGGTCACCGACTTTGTGGTCGACTGGAAAACTCTGGAAACCGTAGAGCTCTCGGATGACCTGAGCCGGGGCCAATGCATTACTTTCACGGCCCCGGCGGATCAGTACGGAGACAGTTTGTACCCCGGGCTGAGAATCGAGTGCCGGGTGAGCCTTTCATTTTACGAGCGCTTCCCCGAAGTTGTCATCGGCTCGGCACAGTTTACCAACCTGGGAGAGCAAACCCTGGTGATCGATGAAGTGGTCGGGAATTATTACTGTCTGGACCGCAGGCTGGTAGACCCTTCAGCCCCGGCCTGGCGTTTCGCCTCCTACCAGGGAGCCGCTTTCAGGTGGGGCCACGACTACTCATTGATCTGGATTGAAAGCGACACCGACCGGCGGAATTTCATGGGAACAGGCTCGCTCAGCGGCTCCGGGGGCGAGGGAGGAGGCACCCCGCTGGTGGATCTCTGGACTCCGGAGTGCGGCCTGGCGGTGGCCGGCGCGGAAACCTCGCCCCAGTGGATCAGTCTGCCGGTGCGCACCAACAGGGATTCTCTGGTGGAACTCTGTGTGGCCCAAACCCCGGAAGCCGGGTTCGGCCAGCCCGGCGCCCTCGGACCCGGCGAGTCCTGCTCTACCATCCGCTCGGCGCTGATCCTGCACCAGGGCGACTTCCACGATGCCGTCCGCACGTACGCCGACCTTCTCCGCGCCCAGGGAGTCGGCATCCCCACCGGCTCGCCGCCGGGGACTTATGCTTCATACTGGAAAACCTGGGGCTTCGGACTGGATTTCACTCTCGAGCAGATTTTCGGCGCCCTGGATGAGATAAAAAGTTTCGGGATCGAAAACGCTTTGCTGGATGACGGCTGGTTCACCTGTTACGGCGACTGGGAACCCAACCCGGCAGAAGGCAAGTTCCCTGGAGGCGAGAAGGACATGCGCGCTTTCGTGAAACGCGTTCATGGCCTGGGTTTAAAAATCGGCGTCTGGTGGTACCCCCAGGGAGTAAGCCCGCAGAGCAGACTGGCTGCCCGGCACCCGGAGTGGCTGATCGAAAATCCGGACGGCTCCCGGCCGTCATGCAGCCGGCATCTTTTCTATCTCTGTCCGGAACACCCGGAGGTGGCGGCCTACCTGGCAGGGCTCACCGAGAAGTTTCTTGCGGACTGGGACTTTGACTCCCTCTACCTGGATACCACCGGCCTGAGCGCGACTCCTCCATGTTTCAATCCCGCACACAGACATAGCTCACCCCTGGATTCGTTTCGGGGACAGCCTGAAATTTTCAGGGCGATTTATGAGACCGCCCAGCGGCTCAAGCCCGGCTGCCCGGTGGAGATGTGTATCTGCAGCCTGCCCCACGATCCTTTCAAGATGCCGTTTTACAACGTGGCCAACGCCTCCGACCCGGTAAATCTCTACCAGATGAGAAGAAGAATTAAGCTGGAGAAAGCTTTTCGCGGGCCCGCTTTCTGCGTGGGAGACTGCTATCAGATCCCGATGGACGAATGGGAAGGCTGGTCCGTGCCGGACTCTTTCGAAAGCGCTTTCGGCACGGGAGCCCAGGTTACCACCCTTTACTCCGACCTTACTCCCCAACAGCGGGAACGCTGGAATCGCTGGTTGGGCATGTACAAACGCATGGGCCTGAGCAGCGGTGAGTACCTGAACCTTTACGACATCGCTTTTGATAAGCCGGAGACCCACGTGGTCCGTAAAAACGGCGTTCTGTACTACGGTTTTTTCGCGGAAATCTGGAGCCGACTCAAACCCCTGAGACTGCGCGGCCTGGAGCCGGGGATGACCTATCGGGTCAGGGACTACGCCAATGATATCGACTTGGGAACAGTCTCCGGCGACAAGCCTGAGGTCAGCCGGGCATTCAAGAGCCACCTGCTGCTCGAGGTCTCCCCGCTCGACTGAGGGGTCGGTCTCCAGCAAAAAAAGACGCCTGACGATGAAACCGGGTAAGCCCGTTTGAAAGAACATTCTATGCCTTTTAATAACTTTTGCTTTCACACCATGCGTTCTGTATCGACTGACAGGAGGGCTTTAGCATGTCCACAAAATACGTTGCCTTGTTTTTGCTGCTCGTTCTCTCCTGCGCTCCTGCGGGACCGAAAGCGGTAACCAGTGCCGGTTCGGATATTTATGACGGCAAGGTTTACGGCATTTACCAGCCGCTCGAGGTGAAACAGGATGAAACACAGATCGTGGTTTCGGGCGGAACCTGGGCCTATACCATCGACCGGGCGACCGGTCAGATTGTCTCCGCCAGGGTGCTGGACCATGAATTTATGGCCCGGGGCTCTTCTTTTCCCAATCCCTATGTCGGCCTGATGCCGGAGGACGATCCCGGCGCCGAGCGTGAGGGCGGTACCGGCCGGAAGCGTTTCAGCTTTGAAAAGGCCGTGGAGATGCGCCCTAAACTCTGGTCGGGCGCTCTGACCGGTGCCTTTCGCTTTGACGCCGAAAAAAGCACGGGCGTGGTCACCGAGCTGACCGGCTCTAGCCCGGAAACAGCCGCGGTACGCTCGGCGGGAGTCTACTCCGGTCCCGAGGACGGAAAGCCTATCGCACTTTCCTGGGAGATCGACTACCTGTTCGACGTGGACGGTTTTACCAGGGTGACCGTGAAACTTTCCACCGAACGCCCGGTCAAACTGCGCTGGCACTGTTTCAACCACGCCTTTCTCTCCCGGGAAGCAATTGATTTCATCTCCCGCTATCCGGACCTCGGGGCCCCTGCTTTCGATCTACGGCCCGCGCCCACGGAGTCGATAAAGCACCTGCAACCGGATAAGCCGGTCCTGGAATCCCACTGGAACCCGGTGTTTCACCTGGGCAATCCCCTGACCGGCATCGAGTTTTCCAAGGAAGATTTCACCGGGCGCCTGAGCGGCTACCGTGATTCCAGGGTGCTGCTGGAGGACGGCCGCCTGATAGATACCGGGGCGGTGGAGACAGCCGACGGTGAGTGGCTGCGCTCACATGACTCGCGGGGCAGGCAGGGAATTTTCACCCAGATTTACGTTCGCCACTCCGGGCTGGAGCTTGAGGAGTTCGATATCCGCAACACCACCTACGCTCTAAATCCCGGCGAAACCCGTCAGCGGACTTTCTTTGTCCAGCTCACCCCGCCCAAGCTGCCGCGGGATGATCTCAACAGCAGCCGCATTGTCTGGCCGGGACCGCACCAGATCCAGATGGCACACTGGCGCGGCAGGAGCGAACCCTGGTCGCCGCCCTCCGAGGAGCAGATCATCCGGTGGGCCAGGGTCGGGGTCAACCTGATAGTCGGGGGAGCCAACTACTTCTCGGGCGATTACAGCCACCCGACCCATCCCGAAAAAGTACACCGCTTCATAGATACCGCCCATCGCTACGGGATAAAAGTCGTGCCCTATGTCACCTTTTCCGATTGGAACTTCGCGGCGCCCGGCTACCAGGAGCACGCCGCCGACTGGATGTGTTCGAAGGCTATCGAATACGCCCACCACACCACCCTGATGTGCTTCGGCGCCGAGGGCTGGCGGGAACATGTCGAGCGCGAGTGCGACTCGCTGCTCTCCCGGTTCGATTTCGACGGCCTGTACGTGGACCACTGGTTCATTACACGCCATTGCAACAACCCCCGTCACGGCTGCGGCGGCTACCTCGGCCGCTTCGTGACCGAGGGCTATCACGACTTCGCCAGGCGGCTCCGCCGGGCGGTGGCCCGCCACACCGAGGGCAAAGGCATAATGTTCCTTAATTCCAACAACCTGATCTCCTCGACCAACCTAGCGTGGTTCGATATGCGGCTGCTCGGCGAAAACACCAACCCCCTGGTTCTGCCGGGCGAGACCCTCATGAGCACCTGGAACGGCAAGCGGCAGGGGGTGCAGTCCTCAATCATGTGGCGCGCATACCAGGACCCCCTGGATATGCTCAACTTCTGCGCCACCTTCGGCTTCTCCCTCAGGCTGAGGAAAAGCTGGAACAATCCGAGGATATTTGAAGACTGGGTTTCCGCGAAACCGACCGATCCAAAGTCCGAACTCGGGTTCAACCGCAACTACTGGGAATGCCTGCGCTTCTTCGATGTCAACCGGGCGCGCCGGTTCAGCGCTTTCGACAGCCGCGAGATCATCAGCCTGTCTCAGCCGGGCTCGCAGGTTACCGGTTTCGCCCGGGACGGCCGCCTGATGGTAAATCTGGGTTTCCTGATGCCCCAGGACCCCTCGGCCAGGGCCTGGAAAACAAGACCCCAGCGAAGAGAAACCCTTAGCATACATAAACCGGAAAGCCTGGACTTGAAGCCCGGCACCCGGTACCGTATTGTCGATCTGATGGACAACCGTTATCTTGACCGGCGGAGCTATTCACTGGAGGATTTGAAACAGGTGCCGGTCACTCTCACCCTGGGTAAGGCGAGAATCCTGTTGATCGCGCCGGTGGAAGAAGGGCCGCAGCTGGTGTACTTCCGGGGAGCGGACCGGGTCGAGGCTCAAACCGGGCAGGACAAGCTTTCTTTCCGCCTGAGCGCGGCCCAGGGCTCGCCGGTATCCCTCTACCTGGACACCCAGGGGCTCGAGTACCGCTGTCTGACACCCGGGATATCCAGGGACCCGGCTCATCAAGATTTCGTGGTTTTCTCGGGCTTGCTGCCTGCCGACGGTGTGGTGGTGCTGGCCCGGGAGCAGTGAAAGGGTTCTGTAACACACCCCTGACACACCGCTCGTGGCGCGTTCGCTTACGAGCCACCCCGAGCTCCTCTTTTTAGAGGGGAATTTACTCCCAGTTCCCCGCCCCGGCAGTCCTGCAAAGGAGAGGGGCGGTGGAAATCCCCTCTTGAGAGGGGTGCCTGCGATAGCAGGCGGGGTGTGTAAGACTGGACAGTACGATCACTATCAATATGTTATACTAATACTTGGGAGGTTAAAGTGGCAAAAACAGAAATAAGCAGTAACCTGTCGAGGAGAGATTTTCTCAAAACCGGTTCCACCGTGGCTGTTACCGCCGCCTCTCTGGCGACAGTGGGCGCGCCCGCGATACTCAGGGGACAGAACCTCAACAGCCGGATCAATGTAGGCGTAATCGGCACCGGCAGCCGGGGCTGCTACCTGATCCGTCTGATGGCGGAGAATGAGGGCGTAACCGTAACGGATGTCTGCGACATCTACCCTCCCCACCTGCAGCAGGGAGTGCAGGACTCCAATAACGACAAGGTACGCTCGCACGAGCAGTGGGAAAAAGTAGTCGAGCAGAAGGATGTCGACGCAGTGGTGGTGGCCCCGCCCCTGTTTCTCCACGTGCCGTGCAGCGTGGCCGCGCTCCAGGCCGGCAAGCACGTTTTCAGCGAAAAAAGCATGGCGCTCAACATGAAACAGCTCAACCGGATAAAAGCCGAGGTGGAAAAAAGCGACAGAGTCTACCTGGTGGGCTACCAGAGCCGCATGCTGGATTCTTTTGCCGAGGCCAAGCGCCTGGTGCAGGGTGGGGCGTTCGGCAAGATCACCCAGTTCTACGTTCACTACGACCGCAACCAGACCTGGCGCAAGGAATTAGAGGATCCCAAATGGGAGCGCGTGCTCAACTGGCGCATGTACCGTGAATACTGCGGGGGAATATTGACCGAGCTGTTGACCCACCAGATCGACATGGTTCTGGATATTCTCGGCACCATGCCGGTCAGGGGAAGCTGCGGCGGAAAGATCATGCTTTACGATGACGGCCGCGAGCACCACGACAGCCTGATGGGTTATCTGGAGATGGAAGACGGCGTGCTGGGAGTGGCCAGCGGTACTTTTTGCAACGCCCGCTGGGGCAACTGCTGGGCCCTCCACGGCACCCACGGCACTATCGAGTTTATGGGAGAGGCTTTCCGCATCTTCTGGGAGAAAGAGATCCGGCACCTCCAAACCGTGGGCGTAGAGCACAAGTTCACCAGGGTGAAACTGGGCCAGTCGCTGGATGTCAGCGACGCTCCTATCACCGAGCCGGACAAGCTGGTGGATTTCCGCTCCGGCACCACCAAGAACGCCACTGTCAAGACGCTGGAGCACTTCTACGACTGCGTTCGCGGCGACGCCAGGCCGATCATGAATGCAGCCAGCGCCAGCCGTCCCTCCATCGCCGCGTTCCTGCTCTACCACTCCACCCTGGAGGGCGGAAGGCAGTTCAGCGTGGAAGAGATCGAAGCTATGGGATAGTATGAAGTTTAAAATAGTCTGAATCCGCTCGATCACTCTGAATTGAACAGCGGGCGCATTCCCCCGCAGCAAGCTGCGGGGAGTCTTCAATCATGCTCATTCATCAGGTTGAGCAGTGCGGGATTTTCGCCGAACCGCTCAATTCCGGCTTCGATTACCTCAGATGCCAGAGAGTCTCTTCCGGTAGAGCGATAAAGCTTGGCGAGGTTTATATAAGGCTCAAGAAGGTTCGGGTTGATTATCAGAGCCAGGCGGAACTGTTCCTCGGCCTCTTTGAGTCGGGCGGTCTTCTGATAGGTATTACCCAGATTATTGTGTGCTGAGGCATGCTCAGGATTGCGGCGGATTGCCTCAGTCAAGTAGTATTCTGCTTCCTTCCACTGCTCGAGTATTAAATAGATCATCCCCAGATTGTGGCAGGCCTCCGGATCATCGCTCCCGTCGGCAAGAGCCTGCTTAAAAGCCTCGATAGCCTGAGGATACATTTTCTGCATGGTGTAGGCCATGCCTATGTTGTTATTGATGACCGGCGAGTGGGGACTCAGGCGTAAAGCCCTCTGAAAGACCTCCAGCCCCTGTTCAGGCCGTCCCGAGCGGCTGAGCAATATGCCGTAGTCGATGAGCAGGGGAATATCTTCCGGGTACAAGCTCAGAGCTTTCTCGTAAGTATTAGCTGCGCTGTCGGCTTGACCCAGTGAAGAATAGACCTGGGCCAATGTGGTCAGTGTCATGCGGTGCCCCGGCATCAGTTCCAGGGCTTTTCGCAAGTATGCAGGCGCACTCTCGGG